>JAJYGM010000398.1 GCA_021785095.1 Actinomycetes bacterium | reverse complement strand
GTCGGCGGGCAGGACGAGCTCGTCTTCGATGGCGGCTCCATGGTCTTCGACCACGACGGCCAACTCGTCGCTTCGCTCCCGCAGTTCGAGGAGCGGACCGAGATCGTCGACATCGAGATCCAGCCGGCCTACCGCAAGCGCCTTCTCGATCCGCGAGGGTACGAGGGTGCTCCGGTGCTGCCGGCCGTCACGGTGACGGAGCCCGGACCGGCACCTTCACCTGACGATCGGCGTCCGCCGAAGCTCGCCCGTGATGTCGGCCCGTACGAGGAGGTGTACCGGGCGCTCGTGGTCGCGACGCGGGACTATGTGACGAAGGGGGGCTTCGGAGAGGTTCTCATCTCGCTGTCCGGAGGCATCGACTCCTCGCTCGTCGCCACGGTCGCCGTCGACGCCCTCGGGCCGAGCCGGGTGCACGGGGTCCTGCTGCCGTCGCGCTACTCGAGCGAGCACTCGATCGCCGATGCCGAGACGCTCGCGCGCAACCTCGGGATCGAGGTCCGCACCGTCGCGATCGAGCCGGCGCACGAGGCCCTCTCGGCCATGATCGGCCCGGCGTTCGGGCGGAGTGGGGTGACGGGGCTCACTGACGAGAACCTCCAGGCGCGGATCCGTGGCACCGTGGTCATGGCGATGTCGAACGAGCTCGGCTGGCTCGTGCTCACGACCGGCAACAAGACCGAGATGGCTGTCGGGTACGCGACGCTGTACGGGGACATGGCCGGTGGTTTCGCCGTGATCAAGGACGTTCCCAAGCTTCTCGTGTACGAGGTGGCGCGCTGGCGCAACGAGGTGGCGGGGACCGACCTCGTCCCCGAGCACGTGTTGACCAAGCCGCCCTCTGCCGAGCTGCGTCCCGATCAGCGTGACGACGAGAGCCTCGGTTCCTACGAGGTGCTCGACCCGATCCTGCAGGGCTACGTCGAACAGGACCTCACGATCGAGGAGCTCGTCGCCGAAGGGTACGACGAAGCAGTCGTCCTCCGCATCGCCGAGCTCGTCGACCGGGCCGAGTACAAGCGCCGTCAGGCGCCGCCCGGACCACGGGTCACGACCCGCGGCTTCGGGAAGGACCGCCGGATGCCGATCACGAACGGGTTCCGGCACGAGCACGGGCCACCTCGCACGACGGGGGCAATGGACGAGTGAGCGAGGGTGGTGGCGCCCTCCTCGACCAGCTCTCCGGTCCGTGCCGGGCACTCTCGCTGCTGGAGTCGGCACGTGTCGTCGGCGGGTTGCGTTGGGTGGAGCTCGGGGCGTTCGCATCGCTCGGGAGGGCGGCCACGTCGGGTGGGCTCCCGCCCGAGCTGGCGGTGTGGGCCTCGGGTGCGAGCCTCGCCCATGCCTGGCGCGCCGGGCAGCTCCACTCGCTCCTGCCGGTGTCGGCGGGCCTCCCCTCGGCCGCCGAGGCGACGAAGCCCCCGGGAGAAGACGTCGCCGAGCTCGTCGAGAGCCTCGCCCCGCCGAGCGCTGCGACCGGGTCACCCAGCAGTGGCGATGGTCCAGCGCTCTTCCGTCTCTACGCCGCGCTCACAGCCGCATACGAGCGGCGGGCCGAATTCGCCCACCCGAGCGCGGACCCGCCCGCCGTCCGGGTCTTCGTCAGGCTGGCCGCCGATACACGCAGGATCGCGGCCTCGTTCCCGGCCTCGACGGGGCCAGCAGGGCCTTCGCCGGGCGGAGACGCTTGACGTGATCGTTACACTGAGCCAGGAGCGTACGGCACGACGTCTCGAAGGCTGCTTTCCACTTGAGACCGGCAGTCACATGGTGGGCCTGGGAGCTCGAGGGACGTTGGTCGTCCTCGACGGCACCTCAGCCGCATCGAACACTTCCACACTGCGATTCACGGAGGATTCGGATTTTGGCGAAGGAGCGAGTCGAGCGGGACGAAGAAGACCTGGTTCGCCTGTATCTCACCGACATCGGCCAATACCCCCTGCTCACCAAGGACGACGAGGTCCGCCTCGCTCAGGCGATCGAGGCGCGCTGGGAAGCCGAGGAAGAGCTCAACGAGAAGAAGGGCATCACCCCGACCCGCCGGCGTGAGCTCAATCGCACGGTCCGGGATGGCGAGTCGGCACAGCGCACCTTCGTGCAGTCGAACCTCCGCCTCGTCGTGTCGATCGCGAAGAAGTACCAGGCTTCCGGTCTCCCGCTGCTCGACCTGATCCAGGAGGGCAACCTCGGCCTCATGCACGCCGTCGAGAAGTTCGACTGGCGCAAGGGCTTCAAGTTCTCCACCTACGCCACGTGGTGGATCCGGCAGGCGATCACCCGCGGCATCGCCAACACGGGCCGCACGATCCGCCTCCCCGTGCACGCCGGCGACACCCTCGCCCGTGTCCAGAAGGCACAGGCACGCCTCGAGCTGAAGCTGGGCCGTCCGGCGACGCTCTCGGAGCTCGGTATCGAGGTCGAGCTTCCCGAGGACAAGCTGATCGAGGCGCTCCGCTTCCGCGCCGAGCCGCTCTCGCTCTCCGAGCCGTTGCGCGAGGACGGCGACGCAGAGCTTGGTGACGTCGTCGAGGACCGCTCGGCCGAGTCGCCCTTCGAGGTGGCGGCCACTGCGCTGCTCCCCGTCGAGATCAACCGGCTGCTCGCCCCGCTCGACGAGCGGGAGCGGGAGATCCTACGGCTGCGTTTCGGGCTCGACCGGGGCGAGCCCCGCACGTTGGAAGAGGTCGGGGAGCACTTCAACCTCACACGTGAGCGGATCCGCCAGATCGAGGCACGCGCGATGTCGAAGCTGCGCCACCCCTCGAGCGACACCGGCGCACGGGACCTCCTGACCGTCTAACCTGCCGCGCATGGTCAAGAAGCTCCTAATCCTCGCCGTTCTCATCGCTCTCGGTGCTGTCGCGGCCAAGCGCCTCCGCGGCTGACCGGACTGCGCGCCTCAGCGGCGTGCGCTGTGACACCGTTGCCGGCCGCTGGGCCGGCCGGCCGCTGCAACATCTCGAGCAGAGACCGAGCCGCTTAGTCGGTCTTGTAGATCCGGTCGAGCGTGCGCCTCGACCCGAGCCACCAACCGAGAGCGGCCGCACCGGCTGACAACGCCACCGCACCCAGCGACACCGCGATGGCCGGCTTGGGCGGTACGGAGGGGATCCTCCCCCGTACCCGGTCGCGGAGCCGCACCGGCTGGACGAAACGTGCGATCTCGTACTCGTGCTCGCGCGCGTACCGGCCGAGCACCCGGTCGGGGTTGACGGCGACCGGGTGGCCGACGGCCTCGAGCATGGGAAGGTCCGTGTACGAGTCCGTGTACGCGTACGACTCGGCGAGATCGATTCCCTCCCGCTCGGCGAGGGAACGCATCGCCTCTGCCTTGAACTCGCCGTAGGCGTAGAACTCCATCGAGCCCGTGTAGCGGCCCTCCTCGTCGAGGCGCGCCCGGCTCGCGATCACCTGGTCGGCGCCGAGATAGCGGCCGAGCGGGGCGACGATCTCCTCTGGCGATGCCGAGACGATCACGACGAGCCGGCCGCTCTCCTTGTGCTCCTCGATGAGGTCCGCCGCCTCGGCGTAGATGATGGGCTCCACGATCTGCTCGAGCGCCTCCGCCACGATCTCCCGCACGCGGACCTGGGACCAGCCGCGGGTGAGGGCGAG
>JAJYGM010000577.1 GCA_021785095.1 Actinomycetes bacterium | reverse complement strand
CAGACGCTACGAACAGTGGCTGATCGACCGCAACTCACCCGCAACCGAATCTCCATTCCTCGCGGCTTGACAACGATAGGAGCATCACACACCCCGGGGGAGTCGGCGGAGCGTCAGCGGCTCGGTGGAGAGGGTGCCTTGCGCTGGGTTGCCCTGGGAGCGTGTTTCGCTGCTGGTTTGCGGATGACGGGCGGCCAGTGGTCAGGGGTGCCGCGCTGGCGCGCGCCCGGTCCTCCGGGCGCGGTGCGGCGCCGGTAGAGCTCGACGCCAACCACGACGAGGAGCATGAGGACCACGAGCTTCTTCACCGCAAGGACACTACTGAGCCGCGCCAGGTCGATGGCGCACGATCGGGCCGCGCCGCGGGCCGCCCGCGCACGATCGGGCCGCGCCAGGTCGATGGCGCACGATCGGGCCGCGCCGCGGGCCGCCCTTGACAGCTGCCCGCGATCCTGGGAGCATCGCATCGTGCGTTTCTTGCTCGCGGAGCTGCTGCTGACCTAGAGGCGAGCGCCACATCGCGCTCGTCCGCACCTCCTGCGCCTTCGGGCCGGGAGGTTTTTTGGTTAAACGGGGATCGGGCCGAGAGCTCGGCGCACGACCCAGAAGACGCCGAAGACCCAGAAGACCCAGAAGACGCCGAAGACCCAGAAGACCCAGAAACCCAAGCACACGGAGATGACCGAGATGGAGAAGACGGAGGAGCGGGCTGAAGAGGCTGAGCGCGCTGAAGAGGCTGCGCAGGCGGGCGCCACCTCCCGCTGGATGCCTCAGGTGCCCAAGATGCCGCACCACCACTACCGATCGGTTGTCCCCCTGACCCTCGCCGAGCGGACCTGGCCCAACCGGCGAACGACGGTCGCGCCTCGCTGGGCCAGCGTCGACCTGCGTGACGGCAACCAGGCCCTCGTCGACCCGATGGACTCGGAGAGGAAGCTCGCGCTGTTCAAGGCCCTCGTCGAGGTGGGCTTCAAGGAGATCGAGGTCGGTTTCCCCTCAGCGTCCCAGACCGACTTCGAGTTCCAGCGGGTGATCATCGAGGACGGGATGGTCCCCGATGACGTCGAGATCCAGGTGCTCGTGCAGTGCCGCGACGAGCTGATCGAGCGCACCTTCGCGTCGCTCGAAGGTGCGTCACGTGCCGTGGTGCACTTCTACAACTCGACCTCGACGCTCCAGCGTCGAGTCGTCTTCGGGCAGGACCGGGCCGGCATCGTGGACATCGCGCTGCACGCGGCACGCCTGTGCCGGAAGCTCGAGGCCACGATCCCAAGCACCGAGATTCGGTACGAGTACTCGCCCGAGAGCTTCACCGGCACCGAGCCGGAGTTCGCGGTCGAGATCTGCGAAGCCGTCATGGACGTCATCGAGCCGACGCCCGAGCGCCCCATGATCGTGAACCTTCCGGCGACGGTCGAGATGTACGGTCCCCACGTCTACGCGGACGTGATCGAGTGGTTCGGTCGGACCGTCCGGAACCGTGACAGCCTCGTGCTGAGCGTCCACCCGCACAACGACCGAGGCACCGCCGTCGCTGCCGCTGAGCTCGCCGTGCTCGCCGGCGCCGAGCGTGTCGAGGGCACGCTGTTTGGCAACGGCGAGCGGACCGGCAACGTCGACATCGTGACGCTGGCGATGAACCTCTTCTCCCAGGGGGTCGACCCCGGTCTCGACTTCTCCGACATCGACAAGGTGCGTCGGGTCGCCGAGCACGCGACCCGGATGCCGGTGCACCCGCGCCACCCCTATGCGGGCGATCTCGTCTACACCGCATTCTCCGGATCTCACCAGGACGCGATCAAGAAAGGCATGGCGGCGATCGGCGATCGCTACGACCTGTGGGAGGTTCCCTACCTGCCGATCGACCCGAAGCACACGGGCCGAACGTACGAGGCGATCATCCGGGTGAACAGCCAGTCCGGGAAGGGCGGCGTCGCGTACCTCATGGACACCGAGCACGGGCTCGACCTCCCGCGCCGCCTCCAGGTGGAGTTCTCTCGCACGGTGCAGGCGGTGACCGAGGCGACCGGCACCGAGATCCGTCCCGCCGAGCTGTGGGAAGTCTTCACGGGCACGTACCTCCCGGACGACGCGGGCATACGGCTTGTCGGCAACGAGGTCACCACCGGTAGCGGCCGCACCACGGTCGTGGCGCAGCTGCTCGTCGACGGTGCCCACCGCACCGTGCAAGGTGTCGGGAACGGCCCGATCGACGCGCTCGTCGCGGGGTTGCGATCCGAGCTCGGCATCGCGTTCGAGGTGCGCGACTACAGCGAGCACGCACTGACCTCGGGGAGCGGGGCCTCAGCGGTCGCCTACGTCGAGGCGGAGGGACCCGGCGGAGAGAGGTGGTGGGGCGTGGGGATGGACACGTCGATCCTCGACGCGTCGCTCGCGGCGGTCGTCAGCGCGGCGAACCGGGCACCGCAGACTGCGAGGGAGGCGAACCGGGCACCGCAGAAGGCGAGGGAGGCGAGGGAGGCGTAGCCGACGACGGCAGCCACGACGGCCGGTTCGACTCGAACGCGGCGATGTCGTCCTCGTGACGGAGCGTGAGCCCGATGTCGTCCCACCCGTGCAGCAGACGCTGGCGCGTGAACTCGTCGAGCGTGAACGACGCGTGGATGTCGCCGCACTCCACGGTGCCACGCTCGACGTCCACCGAGATGAGCAACGACGGGTCCGCCGAGACCGCGTCGAGGATGGCCCGGTCGACCTCGGGGGGGACCTGCACCGGCACCAGGCCCTGCTTGGTGCAGTTGTTCCGGAAGATGTCGCCGAAGCTCGAGGCGATGACCGCCTCGAAGCCGTAGTCCATGAGCGCCCACACCGCGTGCTCGCGCGACGACCCCGTTCCGAAATTGGCGGCGGCGACGAGCACGGTGGCGCCGGCGTAGGCAGGGTCGTTCAACACGAAACCGCGTTCGTCGCGCCACTCGGCGAACAGGCCCTTGCCGAAGCCCGTCCGCTCCACCCGCTTCAGCCAGTCCGACGGGATGATCTGGTCGGTGTCCACGTCGGAGCGGTCGAGGGGGACTGCCCGGCCGGTGATCACCGTGACGGGCTTCATCGCGTCGCGTGCTCCTCGAGATCGGCTGGGGCTGCGAAGTGCCCCGCCACGGCGGTGGCAGCGGCGACCGCGGGGGAGACGAGGTGCGTCCTCCCGCCACGGCCTTGCCGGCCTTCGAAATTGCGGTTGGAGGTGGACGCGCAACGCTCGCCCGGGGCGAGCTTGTCCGGGTTCATGCCGAGGCACATCGAGCATCCTGGCTGGCGCCACTCGAACCCCGCCGCGAGGAAGACCTTGTCTAGACCCTCCTTCTCGGCTTGCGCCTTCACACGGTGGGACCCGGGGACCACGAGTGCGCGGATGCGATCGTGCACCCGATGGCCGTCGAGCACCGCAGCCGCCGCCCGGAGGTCCTCGATGCGCGAGTTCGTGCACGAACCGATGAACACGGTGTCGACCGCAATGTCGCGGAGCGGCGTGCGAGGCGCAAGCCCCATATAGGCGAGCGCCCGAGCGGCCGCATCACGGGCCGCGGCATCGGCGAGCTCGTCGGGATCGGGTACGGCACCGTCGATGGTGGCCACCTGCGCAGGGTTCGTGCCCCAGGTGACG
>JAJYGM010000066.1 GCA_021785095.1 Actinomycetes bacterium | reverse complement strand
GATGGCGGCGGAGCACGTCCTCCATGGCTCTACGCGCGAAGACCCCGTAGCGGCCGCCGCGCCGAAGGACCCGATAGCCGTCCCGCTCCAGCGCGCGTGCGGCACCGGGCACTGCGGAGGTCCGCAGCTCGACGTCCATCCCCGCGGCCGCCCAGAGGCTCGCGATCCGGTGCGCGTGGAGCTCTGATCCGCCCGCCTCCGGGTCCTCGAGATCGCGCCACGCCAAGATGCGCACTCGTTCGAGCCCGCTCTCCGCCGCGATGGCGGCGAGCTCGGGCAGGTGCGCCGCGGTGGCGGGCGCCGGTGCGTCGATCCGGCCACGCTGGTGCGACGACCGCGGTCGCGGTCGCGACCGCGACCGCCGTGCGCTTTGGATCTCCGACCCCCCCGGGAGCGTCACCGGACGGGAGCGTACTTCGCACCGGGCGGGACGCGGCAGGACCTCGCGACCACCGCGTTCAACCGGTCCGGGCGTCCTCTCGAGCCGAGATCGGCGGGCCCGACGGCGACCGTGAGCGGTGGACCCGGACCAGCTCGCCCACCGCTGCGCACAGGAGGAACCCCTGCACGCCGAGGTCGGCGGTCGCGGTCGCTCGCGGCGCACCTTTCGCAAGGCCCACCGCGACCGCGGCCAGCGCGGCCGCACCCACGAGCACCACGACGAACGGCCGGTCTCCCACGCCGAGCAAGTACATCGTCACGACCACCGTCACGCTCAGGCACACCATCGCCAGCGCGAGCGGAAGGAACGCCCCGGCGGCCGACACGTACCGGCCCGAGAACGCGGTGGAGAGGAAGCGGCGCGGTACCGCCGCCGCCACCGCCACCAGCACCAGCGCGGGCGCGGCCAGCACCGCCAGGGTGACGAAGAGCTGGTGCAGGGCATGGCGCCCAGCTCGCCAGGAGATCGCGGCCTCGGGCAGGAGGTACCCGGCCACCGCGGCGGACACGAAGACGAGCGCTTTGCTCGACACCGACACCGCCGCGTAGGCGCCGGCGGATCGCGGCGCCTCCCGACCGATCACGATCACGTCGACGTTCTGGAGCACCGCGACGGCGGCGAGGGCGACGACCGCTGCGACGAGGTCGCGCCGGGCCAGCCCGCCACGAGAGCAAGGCCGTGCCTCCCGCCACGCGCCGAGCCAGCTCCCAAGGGCGGCTGCAGCAGCGCGCGCACGCCGTCGCACGCGCACCGCGCCCACTTCGCGCTCGGCGCGCCAGGCGCGGTCCGCCACGAAGCGCGCGTGCGCCGCGGTGCAGAGCTCCGCGGCGAGCACGCCTGCCGCCACCCCGTCCACGCCGAGCCCCGCCGCGCCGAACGAGATCATGAAGACGGTGCGAGCTCCCCCCTCGAGCAACAGGTTCCCGGACAGCACGCGGTACTCGCGGTGCGCTTGGAGCAGCCCCCGGTCGACGCAGAGCAGCACCCACACCGCACCCGCGACGGCGACGGCGTCGAAGCCGAGCGAGTCGGGGCGCCCGAGGAGCGCAGCGGCCGGCGAGCCGGCGGCGAGGACCAGCGCGGCGAAGAGCACCAGCCCCCACGTCCCGCGGCGGTGCACCTCGGCCCCCCAGCGAACGACTCCGTCGAGCGAGCCCGACCAGGCAGTCACGCGCCTGACGACTGCGACGAGGACGGCCGAGCCGGGAGTCGCCACCACGAAGAAGACGCCGATCAGCTGGTTCAGCGCGCCGTAGCCGCGTGCGTCGAGCAGGCGCGCCAGGACCAGCGTGACGAGCAGGCTCGCGCCGTTCGCGACGACGCCCGCCAGCGCGAGCGGGCCCGCGTCCCACAGCCCCGCCCGCCAGCCGGGCCGCGCGGGTGCCTCGGGACGCTCGGCGAGCACCGTGACCCCCGCCACCCTCAGGTGGAGCTCAGGACCCGGGCTGCTCCCCGGCGGGATGTGCCTCTGTGCCCTCGAGCGCGTCGTCGCCGGACGAGTCGAGGGCGTGGTCGGCAACGCCCTCCGTCACCTCGGCCGTGGACGTGCCCGGCACGCCGGACGCGGTCGCGGCGTAGTCGGCCCACGCGGCCTGGGCCTCGGTCTCCGGGGTGAAGTCCCCGGCGTCCCCGTAGTCGTAAGCGCCGATGTAGTTGCCCTCGGCGTCGTAGGCGTGCTCGCCGAACGCCTCGCGGTACTCCTCGGAGACCTCGCCGCCCTCGGCGGCCTGCTTGATCGACAGGCTGATCCGGCGGCGCTGCAGGTCGATGTCGATGATCTTCACCCAGAGCTCCTCGCCCGGGGTGACCACCTGCTCGGGCATGTCCACGTGGTGGGCTGCCATCTCCGAGATGTGCACCAACCCCTCGATGCCGTCGCCCACCAGCTTGGTGATCCGGCCGTAGACGAGCTGGCCGACCTCGTGGCTGTCCGCGAACTCCTGCCAGGGATCGGTCTGCGTCGCCTTCAGCGACAGGCTGATCCGCTCCTTCTCCAGGTCCACGTCGAGCACCTCGACTGTGATCTCGTCCCCCACCTGCACCACCGACGACGGGTGGTCGACGTGCTTCCAGGAGAGCTCGGACACGTGGACGAGGCCGTCCATCCCGCCGAGGTCCACGAATGCGCCGAAGTTCACGACCGAGGACACGGTCCCCCTGCGGCGCTCGCCGGGCTTCAGGTTCGCCAGGAAGTCGCCGCGCTGCTCCTTCTGGGCCTCTTCCAGCCAAGCGCGTCGCGAGAGCACGACGTTGTTCCGGTTCCGGTCGAGCTCGATGATCTTCGCCTCGATCACCCGGCCGACGTAGGGCTGGAGCTCGCGGACGCGGCGCAGCTCCACGAGCGACGCGGGCAGGAAGCCTCGCAGCCCGATGTCGACGATGAGCCCGCCCTTCACCACCTCGATCACCGGGCCCTTCACGACGTGGTCGGCGTCCTTCAGCTTCTCGATGGTCGACCACGCGCGCTCGTACTGCGCTCGCTTCTTCGAGAGGATGAGCCTCCCCTCCTTGTCCTCCTTCTGGAGGACCAGCGCCTCGACGCGGTCGCCGAGCGAGACGATCTGTGTCGGGGCCACGTCGTTGCGGATGGAGAGCTCGCGGGCGGGGATGACGCCTTCGGACTTGTAGCCGATGTCGAGCAGGACCTCGTCCCGGTCGATCTTCACCACGGTGCCCTCGACCAGGTCGCCGTCGTCGAACTCGACGATGGTGCCCGCCATCAGCTCTTCGAGCGACTGGCCGGACAGGTCGTCCTCGACGATGGACCGCGGGTGGTAGGTGCCGTCCTCGTCGAAGGTGCCCATCGCCTCGTCCGAGAGGGTCGCCCGGCGGGGCGGGGCGGTGAGAAGGGCGGAGGATTGCTCGTCGGACATCAGGAACTGCTCGCTTTCATCGGCGCCCGCCGTCGGGATCGGCTCCCGCCGCGGGCAACCGGCGACCGCGCCGGAGCCGCATGCTCGAGGAATTGGTCCTGGCCGCCGGCGCCGACCAGGTCACCAGGGTAACGCAATTGCGCGCGTCGCCCGCCCCGGCGACGTCACGAGCCCGTCACGAGCCGTTCACGAGCCCTTCACGAGCCCTTCACGGCCCAGGAGTCCCCCCAGGCCATGGTCACCTCCAAGGGCACCGAGAGCGCGACGGCGCGGGTGAGGGCGTCCCGGGTCATCGCGGCGACGGCGTCCTC
>JAJYGM010000353.1:15926-17141 GCA_021785095.1 Actinomycetes bacterium | reverse complement strand
TTCGAGGTGTTGGACGCGGCCGCGGTCGGGTGGAGCCGCTCGTAGCGGCTGTACGCGATGAGCCCGACGCCGCCGACGCAGATGGCGAGCAGCAGCACGTACCATCCGAACGGCGTCTGGCGGTGATACGTGCGGCCACCGCCGACGGCAGCAGCGCGCGCGACCCTACGGCTGAAGTTCTCCCCGGGCACGGTGCCTCACCTTAGCCGTGGGCAGGACCGCTTCTCGAACGGGGCGAAGAAAGTGGTCGGCCCAGGCCAGCACGAGCCGTGCGCCGAGGCCGGCGGCCATGAGAGGGAGGAGCGCGCGCTCAGGCCCGTGCGCCGTCCGCCTGGCGAAACGCCACAGCGCGCGGTGGTGCGATGCGAGCATCCGATAGGGGTGCTGGGAGGTCGACCTGCCCTGCTCGTGCACCACCTCGGCTCGAGGTTCGTAGAAGACGCCCCAGCCTGCCCTCCGGAGGCGCCAGCACAGGTCGACGTCCTCGACGTACATGAAGAACGACTCGTCGAAGCCGCCCACCGACTCGAATGCCACGCGCCGGACGAGGAAGCACGACCCCGAGACCCAGTCGGCCGGGCGACCGCGATGCTGGTCCGCCCCGAGGTGCCGGTACCGCCTCGTCCAGGGGTTGCCGCCCCAGACGAGACCGACGAAGGCGTGGCCGACGGCGTCTCTGAGGCTCGGGAACGCGCGCCCCGAGGGGTACACGTCGCCGTCGAGGTCGCGGATCATCGGCCCGGCGACAGCGAGGGAGGCGTCCGAGTCGAGCCGGTCGACGAGGGTCGAGACCGCGCCGTCCGTGATGACGAGATCGGGGTTCGACACGAGGATGTAGCGTGCCGAGGACTCACCGGCACCGAGGTTGGCTGCACCGCCGTAGCCGAGGTTGCGGCCGGAGCGCACGACCCGCGAGGCAAGGCTCGCCGCCGGATCGGCCGCGAGGTCCCCGAGGGACCGGTCGGACGAGGCGTTGTCGACGACGATGACCTCGGCCACGCCCTCGCGCTCGAGGCTGCGCACGCAGTCGACGAGGGCCCGGCCGGCGTTGTAGTTGACCACCACGGCGGCGACCGGGAGCTGATCCCGGTTCGCGACGGCTCGCTCGCGGCCGACCGTCGAAGGCTCGCCGGTCACGGGTGCTCGTTCACGGGTGCGCGTTCACTGCAGCTCGTTCGCCGCAGCTCGTTCACTGCAGCTCGTTCACTGCAGCGC
>JAJYGM010000353.1:0-15916 GCA_021785095.1 Actinomycetes bacterium | reverse complement strand
CAGCGCCCGGACGAGACGTGCCACCGACGACTCCCAGTGCGGCAGGAGCTGCTCACCGGAAAGGCGCAGGGCGGCGTTGTCGAGCACGGAGTTGGCGGGGCGAGGGGCCGCGCGGGGCGGGTCGAGCTCCGACGTGGCGATCGGCTCGACGCGGGCCTCGTCGAGGCCCGCCGCCCGGAGCACGGCCCTCGCGAACCCGTACCAGGTCGTGTCTCCCTGGTTCGTGACGTGGAAGAGCCCGGGACGGCGGGAGAGACCGAGCGAGACGGCCTTCGCGGCAAGATCGGACGCCTCGGTCGGGCTCCCCCGTTGATCTTCGACGACACGCAACGGACCCTCCCGCTCCCGTGCCGCCTTGAGCACGGTCTTCGCCATGTTGTGGCCCTGGGTCCCGACGACCCAGGAGGTGCGCACGATCGTCGAACCCGGATCGAGCTCCGATTCACCTGCCAGCTTCGAGCGGCCGTAGACCGAGAGCGGGTTCGTCGCGTCCCACTCGTTGTACGGGCGGGGGGAGGCACCGTCGAAGACGTAGTCGGTGGAGAAGTAGACGACGTGGGCACTGACGAGGCGCGCTCCTTCGGCCACGTGCCGCGTCCCGAGGGCGTTCACGAGGAAGGCCCGATCCGGCTCGGCCTCACAGGCGTCGACTGACGTCCACGCGCCGGGATGGAACACGACGTCCGGTTCGGCTGCGCAGATGGCCGAGACCACGCTGTCGCGTGACGTGAGGTCCATGACCTCCCGGCCCGCCGCCACAACCTCCAGGCGGCCGCGAACACGACTCTCCGCCCGCTCCTCGAGCAGGCGGACGATCTCGGATCCGACCTGGCCGGTGGCCCCGGTGACGAGGACCCTCATCCGTCGGCCGAGCGTCGCGCGCCGGCCGGGTCACCCTCCCACGAGGTCTCGACGACCGGTGAGCGGCCGATCAGCGGCTCCCACCACGACCGGTTCGCGGCGTACCAGTTGACCGTCGCCTCGAGGCCCTCTTCGAACGGGACGAGCGGCCGCCAACCGAGCTCGTCACGGATCTTGGTGGAGTCGAGCAAGTACCTCCGGTCGTGGCCGGGCCGGTCCGGGACGATCTGCTTCAGGCTGGCGGGTTGCCCGGTCGCGGCCAGGACGGCGTCGGCGATCTCCGTGATCGACGCCTCCCGGCCGGAGCCGACGTGGTACGTCTCCCCGACGCGCCCGTGCTGGAGGACGGCCTCGACGGCGCGGCAGTGGTCCTCGACGTGGACCCACTCCCGGCGGTTCTGCGTGGACTCGTAGAGCGGCAGCGGCTGAGCCGAGAGCGCCCGGGAGGTGAACAGCGGGATCACCTTCTCAGGGAACTGGTAGGGGCCGTAGTTGTTGCAGCAATTCGTGATCGTCACGGGAAGGCCGAAGGTCTCGCCGTAGGAGCGGACGACGTGGTCAGAACCGGCCTTCGAAGCGTTGTATGGGGTTCGGGGTCGGTACGGCGAATCCTCGGTGAACGAGTCGTCGCTGTCGAGCGGAAGGTCGCCGTAGACCTCGCACGTCGAGATGTGGTGGAGCCGGCCGATCCCGATCCTGCGGGCGGCGTCGCACAAGGCCTGGGTCCCGAGCACGTTCGTCCGAAAGAAGCGCGCCGGGTCCAGCACCGCCAGCGAGTTGTGGCTCTCGGCGGCGAAGTTCACGATCGTGTCGATCGCGTGCACCTTGAGCGTCTCCTCGACGAGAGGCTGGTCGCCGATGTCGCCGTGGACGAACGTCAGCGCGCCGCCCTCCTCGAGAGAGGCCAGGTTCCCGCGGTTGCCGGCGTACGTGAGCGCGTCGAGCACGACGATGACGTCGGAGGGATGCGCGTCATGCCAGTAACGGGCGAAGTTCGAGCCGATGAACCCGGCGCCGCCGGTCACGAGGATCCGCATCAGCGGGAAGGCTAACTTCTGGGATCCGGCAGCCCGGCGGCGGGTGACGGGCCGCCCCGGAGATGCACGACGTCGCCGGTGTCGATCGTGCGGATGCACGATCCGACGTCGACGAGCAACCGACCTCGGTCGTCGACGTCGAGGGCACGACCCGACACCCGTTCGGATGTCAGCTGCACGCTCACGAGCTCGCCGATGGTGGCACAAGCGGTGCGGTACTCCCTCGCGAGGCTGGCCGCGGCGACCGGGTCGGGCTCCGGCGCACCCGGCGCCAGCAGGGGCCAGCGCCGTGCGACGTGGCGGAGCATCGAGGCGGCGACGGCGTCACGGTCGACAGGGCGGCCGGCGACGCGATCGAGCGAGGTCGCCCTGCTCGCGATCTCGTCTGCCTCCGGTTCGGCAGGCGGAGGGAACTCCTCGGGCCAGTTGCAGTTGATGCCGATGCCGACGACGACAGCCTGGCCGGACGTCTTGGCCTCGGCGAGCACGCCCGCCAGCTTCCTGCCGTCGAGGGCGAGGAGGTCGTTCGGCCACTTGCACCGGCACTCGACGCCGGTCTCCTCTCGCACGGCGTCGGCGGCGGCGATCGCTACGACCCAGGCGGCGAGGTACCACCGATCAGGTGGCCATGCAGGACGGAAGAGCACGGAGCACAGGACCGAGCCCCCGGGGTGGTCGAGCCACCGCCGGCCGAGGCGGCCGCGTCCGGCCGTCTGGCGATCCGCGAGGAGGACCGTGCCCTCAGGAGCACCCCCGGCGGCGCGGATGACGAGCTCGGAGTTCGTCGATCCGATCTCCTCGAGTCGCTCGGGCGTCACGAACGGCTGCCATTGGCGAGCCTCCCCGGCCTCGGGGGTAGCCTGCTCGGTCGAGTCCTCCCCCGCGCCATCACTGGCTGTCCGCCCGTGAGTCCGCTCGTCGGGCAGCTCCTCGGGCACGGGGAAGGACGATAGGCCGAGGAAGGGGAACCGTGTTCGACAAGGTGCTCATCGCCAACCGGGGCGAGATCGCCGTCCGCGTCATCCGCACGTGCAAGGAGCTCGGCATCGCGACGGTCGCCGTCTACTCCGATCTCGACCGCGACGCCATGCACGTCCGGCTCGCCGACGAGGCGTACTCCCTCGGGGGCCAGACGGCGGCCGAGAGCTACCTGAACACCGAGGCAATCCTGGACGCGCTGGGCCGCAGCGGTGCGAGTGCCGTCCACCCCGGTTACGGCTTCTTCTCCGAGAACGCTGCCTTCGCACGCGCCATCGCCGGCGCGGGCGCGGTCTTCGTCGGACCGCCGCCGGGAGCGATCGAGACCATGGGCGACAAGATCAGCTCCCGCCTCGCAGCCGAGAAGGCGGGCGTCGCTGGCGTGCCGGGCAGGTCCGAGCCCCTCACCGACCCGTCGGAGGTCGAGTCCTTCGGTGAGGAGCACGGTTGGCCCGTGGCGATCAAGGCAGCTTTCGGCGGCGGCGGTCGCGGCATGAAGGTCGTCGCATCGGCGGCCGAGGCGGCCGAGGCGATGGAGTCCGCCCAGCGGGAGGCCGAGGCCTACTTCGGCCGGCCGGAGGTGTACCTCGAGCGATATCTGACGTGGCCCCGGCACATCGAGATGCAGGTGTTCGCAGACCGCCACGGGACCGCCCTGTGGCTCGGTGAGCGGGACTGCTCCTACCAGCGCCGCCACCAGAAGCTCATCGAGGAGTCACCTGCGCCGGACTTTCCCGACGAGATCCGGCGCGAGATGGGTGACGCCGCTGTGCGCATCTGCCACGCGTGCGGTTACGAGGGTGCCGGGACGGTGGAGTTCCTGTTCGAGGAGGGGCGCTTCTACTTCCTCGAGATGAACACCCGGCTGCAGGTCGAGCATCCGGTGACGGAGCTCGTGACGGGCCTCGACCTCGTCGCGCTCCAGTTGCGGATCGCTGCGGGCGAGCCGATCGGGGTCACCCAGGACGAGGTGCTGGCGCTCTGGCGTGGGCACGCGATCGAGTGCCGGGTGAACGCCGAGAACCCGGCGGGCGGGCGCTTCCTCCCGAGCCCAGGGCACATCGCCCGGTTCCGGCCACCGGACGGCTTCGGGACGAGGACTGACGCCGGTTACGAGTCGGGCGACACGATCAGCCAGTTCTACGACAACCTCATGGCGAAGATCATCGTCTGGGGCGAGGACCGGGAGACCGCCCGGCGGCGGATGCTGCGGGCCCTCGACGAGACGGTGGTGGAAGGGATCGCGACGACGATCCCCGCCCACCGGGCGATCCTCTCCCACGACGACTTCGTCGCCGCACGCCACTCGACGCGCTGGGTGGAGGAGCGGCTCGACCTCTCGGGAGTGGCCGCCCACCCAATCGAGCCGGTGGCCGAGCCCGACGGCGAGCGGCGAGTGATGCGCGAGGTGGACGCCGAGGTGGACGGCCGGCGCTACCGCGTGAAGCTCTGGGTGCCGGAGTCAGGCGGTGCCGCCAACGCGTCCGGCGGGCCGAAGCCGGCACGTCGCGGATCCGCCAGCTCGGCGGCGGCCACCCTCGGCGGAGACGGCAAGGTCACCGTGCCGATGCAGGGGACGATCGTGAAAGTGCTCGTCACCGAGGGTGACACGGTGGAAGCAGGCCAGACGCTCTGTGTCCTGGAGGCGATGAAGATGGAGAACCCGATCAACGCGGACCGTGCCGGAGTGGTGAAGGAGCTCCGCGTGAAGCCCGGTGACGCTCTCGGTGCCGGCGACGTCGTGGCGGTCCTCGAGTGAGCGCGGCCACAGAGCCGGCCGGCGCGGCCACAGAGCCGGCCGGCGCGCCCACCGGCGCCGCGGCGGCAGCGAAGGAGCGTGCGCTCGGGATCGTGCGGGACGCCGAGTCCGAGCTCGTCGGGCTGTCGCACCGGATCCACGGGTCGCCGGAGCTCGGTTTCGAGGAGGTGCGGTCCTCCGCATGGTGTGCGGAGGTGCTCGCTGGTGCGGGCTTGACCGTCGAGACCGGCATCTGCGATCTGCCGACCGCCTTTTCCGCAACGGCCGGGTCGGGGCCGTTCACGATCGCGATCTGCGCCGAGTACGACGCCCTGCCCGGGATCGGCCATGCCTGCGGCCACAACGTCATCGCTTCGGCGGCGGTCGGTGCAGGGCTCGCTCTCGCGGCCGTCGCGGACGATCTCGGGATCACCGTCCGGGTCCTCGGCACGCCGGCCGAGGAGGGCGGGGGCGGGAAGGTCCTGATGCTCGAGCGGGGCGGTTTCGACGGCGTGCACGCGGCGATGATGGTTCACCCCGCCCCGAACGAGCTCGACCGCATGCCCTGCCTCGCCGTCGAGCACTACGACGTCGTCTACCACGGAAAGGAGGCACACGCGTCGGCCTTCCCCCACCACGGCATCAACGCTGCGGACGCCCTCACGGTCGCCCAGGTGGCGATCGGCCTGCTGCGCCAGCACGGCGAGCAGTCCGACCAGGTGCACGGCATCGTGACGCTCGGTGGGATGGCGCCGAACATCGTCCCGGCGCTCACCAAGGCGAAGTACTACGTGCGGGCGCGCTCGATGGAACGGCTCGAGGCGTGGTCACCGAAGGTGAAGGCGTGTTTCGAGGCGGGAGCGGTGGCGACCGGTGCCCGCCTCGAGATCGTCCCGCAAGGGCCGACGTACTCGGAGTTCCACACCGACGAGGTCATGGCGGCGCTGTACCAGGCGAACGCCGAGGCGCTCGGCCGCACGTTCCCAGAGCTTCGCGGGCACTCGATGAGCGGCTCGACCGACATGGCGAACGTCTCGCTCGCCATCCCGTCCATCCATCCGATGCTCGGGCTCGACTGCCTCCCGGCGGTGAACCACCAGCCCGAGTTCACAGCTGCCGCCGCCTCTCCTGCGGCCGATCGGGCCGTCATCGACGGAGCAGCCGCCATGGCGTGGACGGTCGTCGACCTCGCCGGCGACCAGGCGCAACGGGACCGGTTGACGGCGAAGGCGTATTCGGCCGCTCCTGCTTCGGGCTGACCCGCCTCGGCTCGGCCGGCCCTGCCGGCTAACGCACGGGCTGGTACACCCCGAACGCGTCCCTCAGGACGTCGGAGACCTCGCCGAGCGTCGCATTCGCCTTGAGAGCGGCCCGCATGGGCACGAGCAGGTTCTGCGTTCCGCGGGCCGCGGCCGCCACGTCCTCGAGCGCAGCCTCGACGGCGGACCGGTCGCGCGCCTTGCGCACCGAGCGCACCCGTTCGACCTGTGCCCGTTGCAGCGCGGGGTCGATGGGGAACACCTCGGGCTCCTCTGCCTCGGCGTCGACGAAACGATTGACCCCGACCAGCACCTTCTCGCCCGCGTCGACCGCCTTGGCGTACTCGTAGGCCGCCTGCTCGATCTCGTCCTGCATGTAGCCCTGCTCGATGGCCGTGACGGCTCCACCGAGCTCGTCGATGCGCTCGAGGTACACGAGCGCGAGCCGCTCGACCTCGTCCGTCAGCCATTCCACGTAGTACGAGCCTGCGAGCGGGTCCACGGTGTCGGTCACCCCTGACTCGTGGCCGATGATCTGCTGGGTGCGGAGTGCGAGCTTCGCCGCACGGGCCGTGGGAAGACCGAGCGCCTCGTCGAAGCCGTTCGTGTGGAGGCTCTGCGTCCCTCCGAGCACGGCTGAGAGCGCCTGGGTCGCCACCCGCACGATGTTGTTCTCAGGCTGTTGTGCCGTGAGGGTGGATCCCCCTGTCTGGGTGTGGAACCGCAGGCGCATCGACCGGTCACTCGTCGAGCCGAAACGCTCCTTCACGATCCGTGCCCACATGCGCCGGGCCGCTCGGAACTTCGCCACCTCCTCGAAGAGGTTGTTGTGGGCGTTGAAGAAGAAGCTCAACCTGCCGGCGAACTCGTCCACCTGCAGCCCGGCGTCGATGGCGGCGGAGACGTACGCGATGCCGTCGGCGAGCGTGAAGGCGAGCTCCTGCACCGCTGTCGAGCCCGCTTCGCGGATGTGGTAGCCGGAGATGGAGATCGTGTTCCAGGCGGGGATCCGCTCGGCGCAGTAGGCGAAGGTGTCGGTGACGAGGCGCATCGACTGTCGGGGCGGGTAGATGTACGTACCCCGCGCGACGTACTCCTTCAGGATGTCGTTCTGGATCGTTCCGCTGATCTGCGTCGGTGGGACCCCCTGCTCCTCAGCGACAAGCTCGTAGAGGAGCAGCAGGATGGCGGCTGTGGCGTTGATCGTCATCGACGTCGAGACCTCGGCGAGCGGGATCTCGGCGAGGAGGAGTCGCATGTCCGCGAGGGAGTCGATGGCGACGCCGACCTTCCCGACCTCGCCCTCGGCTCGTGGATGATCGGAGTCGTAGCCCATCTGGGTGGGGAGGTCGAAGGCACACGAGAGACCGGTCTGGCCGGCCTCCAGCAGGAACTTGAAGCGCTCGTTCGTGGCCTCCGCCGTGCCGAAGCCGGCGTACTGCCGCATGGTCCACAAGCGGCCCCGGTACATGTCCCTCTGCACGCCTCGGGTGTACGGGAACGACCCCGGCCGGCCGAGGCTCGACTCCGGGTCGAAGCCGTCGAGGTCGCCGGAGGTGTAGACGGGGCGCACCTCGATGCCGGAGTCCGTGCGGCGGGCCTGGCCGTCCTCGTTCGCCATGCGGCAAAGCGTAAAGGCGCTTCGCACGAGCGTGCCAGGTGCGTCTGCGAGTCGGCCCTTCGCCGTTTTCGCCGACCGCTCCGGAGCTCGGCCGCCCTCAGGCCCTCCCCGCCTGTGCAAGCCGCTCGACCCGCCGCGCCAGCAGGTCCTCGAGCTGTCCCCGGAGCCGCACCGCGCCGGCCTCGATCTGGCGCGAGGTGACCCTCAGGACGACCCAACCGGCGGAGACGAGGTCGTTCTCCCGCAGCCTGTCCCGCTCGAAGTCCTCACGGGACGAGTGATGGGCGTAGCTGTCCACCTCGACGATCAGCTGCTCGTCCGGCCAGGCGAAGTCCAGACGGTAATGGCGGCCCCCGACGGCCACCGGGTACTGCGTCATCGGCGAAGGAAGCCGCCAGTCGCGCAACAGGCCCAGGAACTGATCTTCGAGCACGCTGTCGAGCGGCCCGCCGATGTCACGCAGGACCGCCCTCGCGTGTTGCACCCCGGGGACGCCGGCACAGCGGCCCACTGACGCCGACAGCGAGTCGAGCGTGGTGATCCGCGAGCTCATGAGGACGTTCACGAAGCGATGCAGGGCCCGCTCATCGACGCCGATCCCGGCCAGGTCGACGAGCGTCCTCCCGGGCGGCGTGAGCGGCGGGTCGCCCGGGCGCGGGCTCGTCCGGCGACCGAGCAACGTGCGGTGAACCGTCACTCCCACTGGAGAGCGCCGACGTGACTGCCGACTGATCGAAACGTGGATCGGACGTTCCGGCGCTTCGCGCAGGCCGTGGAGCTTCGCGGCGGTCCAGTGCGAGGCCACTCCGCCCGTCGCGGCACATGCCGCTCGCGCCAGCTGCGTGAACGTGGGTCGCGCCCCGGCAACGGTGAAGGCGTACACGCCCCGGTGGATCCGTACGACCGTCCCTCGCCCGACGAGCGTCAGGACCTCGTCGTTCGAGAGACCCGAGGCGACCGCTTCCGCGCTGGTGAACACGCCCTCATGAGCGGTGGCCAGCGCCTGAAGGGTCTCGAGCGACATGCCGGCGAGTGTCGCAGCCGGGTGCGCGACGAGGCGGCACATGGCCTCGGGCCGCGGCGTGAATCGATAGGCGCGAACCCGAGGAGACTTAACCGTCGTTTCGACGGTCAACGTGCCAGGCGTTCGCGCCTATCGATTCCCCGTCGAGAGACTCCGGCTCCGGTTGCCGGTCCGCCCACCCTCGGGCAGGTGCGCAACCGGGCGGCCCGGGGCTACCTCGCCCCAGCCTCGGGCCAGAGCCGCAGAGCGGTCCGGCGCCGCCGGCGCCGCCTCAGGACACCGCGGTCGTGGCAGGCGCCACGGCGTGCGGCATGCAGAGCTCGTCGTACTCGGCGATGACGATCGGGCCGGCGTTCTCGCCGCATGCCGGGCAGTGCGGGTCGCGCCGCACGTTGAACGTTCGGAAGGTCTCCTCGAGGGCGTCGTAGGCGAGCAGGCGCCCGACCAGCGGGTCGCCGAGGTCGAGCAGCAGCTTGATCGCCTCCATCGCCTGCATGCTCCCGATGATCCCCGGCAGCACGCCCAGCACTCCCGCCTCAGCGCAGGAGGGCGCGAGCTCGGGTGGTGGCGGCTCCGGGATCAGGCAGCGGTAGCACGGACCCTCGTACGGCTTGAAGACCGTGATCTGCCCCTCGAAACGGAAGATCGACCCATGGACGACGGGGATCCGCTTCAGCAGTGATGCGTCGTTCACCAGGTACCGCGTCGGGAAGTTGTCCGTCCCGTCCACGATGACGTCGTATCCCTCGATGATGTCGAGGATGTTGTCGGCCCCGAGACGCGTGTCGTAGGTGACGACGTTCACGTCAGGGTTCATCGCCGTGAGGGTCTTCTTGGCCGAGTCCACCTTGCGCTCACCGATGCGATCCATGTTGTGCAGCACCTGGCGTTGCAGGTTGGAGGAGTCGACGACGTCCATGTCGATGATCCCGAGCGTGCCGACGCCGGCTGCAGCTAGGTAGAGGGCTGCCGGCGAACCGAGCCCTCCGGCACCGAGGAGGAGCACCTTCGACTCGAGCAGCCGTTGCTGGCCGGCTTCGGCGACCTCGGGCAACAGGAGGTGCCGGTGGTAGCGGTTGCGCTGGTCCGCGTCGAGCGTCCGCGGCACCGACCAGTTGTAGCCGGCGTCCTTCCACCTGTTGAACCCGCCGGCCATGGAGACGACATCGGTGTAGCCGAGCTCCTGCAGCGACTTGGCGGCGAAGGCAGACCGGGTGCCGCCTGCGCAGTAGACGACCACCGGCATCGACTTGGCGGAGAGCCGCCCTTCGACCTGGATCTCGACGTATCCGCGCGGGATGTGCACTGCTCCGGGGATCGCGCCCTGCGCGTACTCGTCGGCCTCCCTCACGTCGAGGAACACGGCCTTGCCCTGCTCCCGCACGGCCTGCTCCGGGTCGACTTCCCGGATGGACTGCTTGACCTGCGTCAGGAGGTCCCTGAACGTCGGCACTTCATCCTCCTCACCGGCGCGCCCGCGCCAACCGTTCGATCCTCGGCAGTAAAACCCTACCGCCTCGGTCAACATTCCCGCGCCCGCAAGGCCTGCCCGGATCCGCTCCGACCGTCGAAAAGTCAAGCGCGAGAGGACTTGAAACGCATTGAAAGACATGAAATACTATGAGCGTTCTGATCACGCCTGCCTGAGGAGGTGCCATGACCACCGTGCTCCCGATCGACCACCCGGCACCGGTCCGCCTTCACCCCGCCCCGGACCGACCTGCATCCGCCGGTGGTGACCCGCCTGAGCCGCCTGAGCCGCCCACCGGGCGGCTCAGGGTCGAACCCTGGTTCGACCCGGTCGTCGACGAGATCGGCCACGACCCGCGCTCCCTGTATGTCGAGACGTTCTGGCTCCCTGTGCTCGGTCCGTCCACGACATGGCTCCTGCGGCGCTTTGCCAGCCATCTCGACGACGC
The DNA here is from genome assembly GCA_021785095.1 of Actinomycetes bacterium. The sequence goes on along the minus strand of JAJYGM010000353.1, from coordinate 5,479 downwards.
ACCTCGAGGAGTGGACTTCGAGGTCGACGACCTCGCCCGCCGCCTCGGCATCGGCGAGCGCTCCGGGCCGAACGCGCCCTTCACGAGGACGCTCAAGCGGTGCGTCGACTTCCAGATGGCGGAGTGGCGTGGCACGACGCTCGCCGTTCGCTGCCATCTGCCTCCGCTCGCCCGCCGGCACTTGCGTCGCCTCCCCGAGGCGCTGCAACACGAGCACGCTGTCCTCGTCGAGAGCGCTCTGCGACGTGTACCCCTCTCCGACCGCCTTCGGGACCACGGCCGCCGTCTCGCTCTGAGCCTCGTCGAGTACGGCGACGACCAATCGGCTGCTGATGCGCAGCTCGTCCGCTGGGGCTTCGATCCGTCGCTCGCCTCGGAGTGCGCAGCCTTCGGGACTCTCGAGCACGCGAGGCGCCAGGCCGTACGCCAGGTCCACCCCGCAGGTCGCCAGGCATGATCGCCCTCGAGGCGCCCTGCCGGACCGCCACAGTCTCGTAGCCACCGCGCGACCGGTGGCTGACAACCCGTAGCCTCGCGTAAGCACGTGCGGGGGCCGGTGCTCACGTCCACCACCCTGCAAGATCGCTGCCGGCCCGCCGGCGACCCGCCCCCCATCCGTCGGCGGGCCAGGCAGCACCACTCAAGGCAGTTCAGCGGACCGCAGTAAGCTTCACACAACTGTGGCAACCCTGCCCCGGCCGAGCTCCGAGAACAGGAGCTCGCCGTACCTCGATCTCGTCCGCGAGCGAGTCGTCATCTACGACGGCGCGACCGGCACCAACCTGCAGCTTCGCGACCTCGGGCCGGACGATTTCGGCGGCGAGGCGTTCGAGGGCTGCAACGAGATGCTGGTCCTCACGCGACCCGACGTCGTGCGCGACCTGCACCGCTCCTTCCTCGACGTCGGCGTGGACGTCGTCGAGACAGACTCCTTCGGCGCCTTTCCTGTCGTGCTCGCCGAGTACGGCCTCGCCGACCGCTCCGTCGAGCTCGCCCGCGAGTCCGCTCGCCTCGCGAAGGAGGTGGTTCACGGGTATGCGAGACCGGACCGGCCGCGTTTCGTAGCGGGATCGATGGGACCGGGCACCAAGCTTCCCACGCTCGGCCAGATCGGTTTCGGGGACCTGCGCGACGCATACGAGCTGCTCGCCGAAGGGCTCCTCGCAGGCGGAGCGGATCTACTGCTCGTGGAGACCTCCTACGACCTCCTCCAGGCGAAGGCGGCGATCCAGGCGTGTCGCCGGGCGATGCACAAGGCAGGGCGCAACGTCCCGATCCAGGTGCAGGTGACCATCGAGCTGACCGGTCGCATGCTGCTCGGGACGGAGATCGGCGCCGCCCTCGCCTCGCTCGAGGCGATGCGCCCGGACGTGATCGGCATGAACTGCGCCACCGGGCCGGTCGAGATGTACGAGTCGCTGCGCCACCTGTCCACCTACTCACAGCTCCCCATCTCGGCGCTCCCGAACGCCGGCTTGCCGTCGCTGCAGGACGGGAAGATGCACTACGACCTCACACCCGAGGCGCTCGCCGAGCACCTCGGGCAGTTCGTCACCGAGCTCGGGGTGTCCGTCGTCGGCGGATGCTGTGGCACGACGCCTGAGCACCTCCGCCGGGTGGTCGAGACCGTCGGCGGGCTCACACCGAAGCCGCGCCGGCCGGTCCACGAGCCGTCCGCTGCATCGCTCTACGGAAGCGTGACCTTCGAGCAGGACGCGTCGTTCCTCGTGATCGGGGAACGGACGAACGCGAACGGCTCGAGGCGCTTCCGGGAAGCGATGCTCTCCGGCGACTGGGACACGACCGTGACGATGGCACGGGAACAGGTGAAGGAAGGTGCGCACCTCCTCGACGTCTGTGTCGACTACACCGGCGCGGACGGGGTGCGCGACATGGCCGAGGTCGCGAGCAGGTTCGCCACCCAGTGCACGATCCCGCTCGTCATCGACTCGACGGAGGCTCCTGTCGTCGAGACGGCGCTCCAGTGGATCGGCGGGCGGCCGGTGCTCAACTCGGTCAACCTCGAGGACGGGGACGCCCCCGGCACGAGGCTCGACCGATTCCTGACGCTCGCGCGCGACTACGGAGCGGCCGTGATCTGCACGACGATCGACGAGGAGGGCCAGGCCCGGACGGCCGACTGGAAGCTCAGGGCGGCCAAGGCCATCCACGACATCGCCGTGGAGCGATACGGCTTGATGCCGGAAGACCTCCTCTTCGACCCGCTCGCCCTCCCGCTCTCGACCGGCATGGAGGAGTCCAGGCGGGACGGGATCGAGACGATCGAGGCGATCAAGCGGATCAAGGCCGACCTGCCGGGGGTCCACACCGTGCTCGGACTGAGCAACGTGTCGTTCGGGCTGTCCCCCGCTGCCCGCCAGGTGCTCAATTCCATGTTCCTGCACGAGTGCGTCGAAGCCGGGCTCGATGCCGCCATCGTCCACGCCGGAAGGATCCAGCCTCTCCACCGCATCGGTGAGACCGAGCAGCAGCTCTGCCTCGACCTCATCTACGACCGGCGCGACGAGGCGTCGGGATACGACCCGCTCGCGGCACTCATCGCTCACTTCGACGAGACAGGTGGCGAAGACCTCTCGGCCAAGGAGGACCGGTCCACCTGGCCCATCGGGCAACGCCTCGAGCAACGGATCGTGGACGGCGACCGGAACGGCCTCGAGGCCGAGCTCGACGAGGCGCTCGGGGCCGGGCACGAGGCTCTCGCGGTCGTGAACGACATGCTCCTCGCCGGTATGAGGACGGTCGGCGACCTCTTCGGGTCGGGCAGGATGCAGCTCCCCTTCGTCCTGCAGTCGGCCGAGACGATGAAGACGGCGGTTGCCTACCTCGAGCCTCACATGGAACGAGCCGAGACCAGCTCCGCGAAGGGCACGGTCGTGCTCGCGACCGTGAAGGGCGACGTCCACGACATCGGCAAGAACCTCGTCGACATCATCCTCACGAACAACGGCTACGAGGTGCACAACCTCGGCATCAAGGTCCCGATCGCCGAGATGCTGGAGAAGGCGGACGATGTCCGCGCGGACGCCATCGGCATGAGCGGCCTCCTCGTCAAGTCGACGCTCATCATGCGCGAGAACCTCGAGGAGCTGAACCGCCTCGACCGCCACAGCTACCCGATCATCCTCGGCGGAGCAGCGCTCACCCGCACCTACGTCGAGAAGGACCTCCGGGACGTCTACCGCGGCAAGGTCTTCTACGGGAAGGATGCGTTCGAGGGCCTGCACACGCTCGACCGGCTGATGGAGATCAAGCGCTCCGGCGTGGACGACCCGGCCTTCGGCACCGAGCGCAGCGGCCGCGTCCTGCCCAAGCGGCACTCCGAGGCGCTGGCCGAGGTCGATCCTGCAACGCTGCCCGCTCGATCCCCGGAGGTCGAGACCGACAACAAGGTCTTCGTGCCACCGTTCCTCGGCACCCGGGTCGCAAAGGGCCTCCCCCTCGACGACGTCGCCACCTACCTGAACGAGACCGCCCTCTTCCGCAACCAGTGGGGCTATCGACCACTCCAGGGCGAGTCCGACAACGACTTCAAGGAGCGCGTCCGGGCCGAGCTGCGTGCCCGCCTCGACGAGGCGAAGGCGGAAGGTGTCCTCGTGCCGTCTGTCGTATGGGGCTATTTCCCGGCCAACGCCGACGGAAACGACCTCGTGATCTACGAGGACGACCGGCGGACCGGCGAGCGCATGCGCTTCGCGTTCCCGCGCCAGCGGAAAGGGCCCTACCTGTGCATCGCCGACTTCTTCCGGTCGGTGGAGTCGGGGGACGAGGACTACGTCGCTTTCCAGCTCACGACGATGGGACCGCGCGCCTCGCAGCGGACGGCCGAGCTGTTCGCCGCCGATCGGTACCTCGACTACGTGAGCCTCCACGGGCTTTCCGTCGAGATGACGGAGGCGCTCGCCGAGCTGTGGCACAGGCGGGTGCGGGAGGAGTGGGGCTTTGCCGACGAAGACGGGCCGACGCTGCAAGGACTGTTCCGTCAGCAGCACCGCGGGGGTCGCTACTCCTTCGGCTACCCGGCATGTCCCGACCTCGAGGACAACGCCAAGGTCGTCGAGCTCCTCGACGGAGGGCGCATCGGCGTCACGGTGAGCGAAGGGTTCCAGCTGCAACCGGAACAGACGACGCTCGCCATCGTGTGCCACCACCCGAAGGCGAAGTACTTCGTGGCATGAACCGCTACCGTCGATGTTCATGACCGCGATCGACGTCACGGACGACACCTTCGAGAGCGACGTCCTCGTCCGCTCGGACGACACCCCCGTCGTCATAGATCTGTGGGCGCCGTGGTGCGGTCCGTGCCGCACACTCGGTCCGATCATCGAACAGGTCGTCGACGGAACCAACGGCGCCGCCGCGCTCGCCAAGGTGAACATCGACGAGAACCCGCGGGTCCAGGCGACGTTCAAGGTCCAGTCGATCCCGGCCGTCTTCGCCATCTACCAGCGGCAAGTGATCGACGGCTTCGTCGGGGCTCTCCCCGAGCGGGACGTCCGCCTCTTCGTCGAGCGGGTCTTGGAGCGAGCCCAGCCGTCCGAGACGGACCTCTTGATCCAAGCCGGCGACGAGCCATCTTTGCGAAAGGCGCTCGAGAGCGAGCCGGGCAACGAGAGAGCGATCACTGCGCTCGCCGCGCTGCTCGTCGAGCAGGCAAACGACGACGCGGCCAGCGAAGCGCTCGGCCTCCTCGAGCGCATCCCCGAGACGCCCGAGACGCGACGGCTCGCGGCGCTCGCGAGGACCGGAGTCGACGCGGCATCGGCGGACGGCGACATCACGAGCCAGCTCGACTCGTTGCTCGCTCGGGTACCGGGCGACGACGAGGCGCGCCAGCAGATCGTCGACCTCCTCGAGACGATGGAGCCCGACGACCCGCGGCGCCAGCAGTATCGCCGGGCGCTCGCGGCAAAGCTCTTCTGACCCCGCGCTGGCCGGTGCCCGAGCCGGAGCGGCTCGCGCCGGTTCTGCAGCTGGGCGAGCGCCGCTTCGGGATCAGGACACGGGCGCTCGTGATGGGGATCGCCAACCGCACGACGGATTCGTTCTACGACAAGGGCTCCTACTTCGCGTTCGACCGGTTCCTCGCTCACTGTGAGCGCCTCGTGGCCGAAGGCGCGGACATCATCGACATCGGTGGCGTGAAGGCAGGGCCCGGTGAGGAAGTCTCCGAGGCCGAGGAGCTGGAGCGCGTGGTGCCGGCGGTGGATGCCGTCGTTCGGCGTTTCGACCTCGCCGTGTCGGTGGACACCTGGCGGGCCGCGGTCGCGCGCGAGGCGTTCGCGGCCGGGGCGCGGGTGGGCAACGACATCAGTGGTTTCGTAGAGGACGGTTACCTCGCCGCAGCCGCAACAGCAGGAGCCGCTGTGGTGGCGACCCACATCCGGCTGCGGCCACGGGTCCCGGACCCCGACCCGCACTACGACGACGTCGTCGCAGCGGTCGAGTCTCGCCTCGTCGA
>JAJYGM010000809.1:3075-17167 GCA_021785095.1 Actinomycetes bacterium | reverse complement strand
GAGTTCAAGGGAGGTGCTGCTTACCTGGCGCTCCGCTGCGGCGTGCCCGTCGTGCCGGTCCACATCCGCGGTGCCCGGGCCGTCCTGCCGAAGGGCGACGACAGCATCCGGTCTCGCCTCCGCCGTGGCGAAGTGCAGGTGCGCTTCGGCGCGCCGTTGTGGCCGAACGACGGGGAGGACGCGAGGCGCTTCTCTTCCCGCATCGAGGCCGCCGTGGCGCTGCTCGCCGACGAGGCGGAGACGGATTGGTGGTCGGCGCGGGTGCGCGCCTCGCGTGGCGAGTCCCCGCCCTTCCGGGGACCCGACGTCTCGCCCTGGCGGAGGGCTTGGTCGCTTCCCGAGTCGGCCGATCCGGTGCCGCGCCGCGAGACGGGCGTACCGGGGTCAGGCGCCGACGGCGCCACGGCGTGGGACCGGCGCTGAGGCCGGCCGGCGCCGCCCCGTTCCGAGTCGCTACGCCTTCTCGGGGACGACGCCCCAGCTCGACGAGAGCACGTATGCCTCGCCGCGCAGCAGGGAGCGGCGCCACTCAACGGGGGTGGAGCCCGCATAGGTGAGCCGCTCGACCTCGAGCGTTCCCTCCCCCTCGTCGAGCCCGAGCAGCTTCGCCTCGTCGGGCAGGCAGTGCACGGCTCGCACCTCCTCGGTCGCTCCCGTCACCTGGATGTTGCAGCGATCCGCCAGGACGTCGTAGATCGAGCCTCGTCCGAGATCGGCGTCGAGGAAGGCGGCTCTCGCTTCCTCGCCGAGCGCCAGCGCCGAACGGTCCAAGGCGAGCGGCTGACCGCCGGCGTGCCTTGCGCGCTCGACCCAGACGACGACGTCGTCCGGGTCGATCCGGAGCGGCTCGGCAGCACGTCCAGCCTTGCCCTCGGCCAGCTGCAACACCTGGCTGTCCTCCTCGAGCCCGGCTGCGACGATCGCGCGGGCGAGGCTGATCTGACCCATGAGGCCCAGCTCGAGCCGCCGCCTCACGACGAACGTGCCGCTCCCCCGCCGGGCGTCGAGGATCCCCTCGTCCTTCAACCGGCGCACGGCCTCCCGGACGGTGGCCCGGCTCACCTCGAACTCGGTCGTGAGCTCCATCTCCGTCGGGAACCTGTCGAAGTAGCGTCCGTCCGCAAGGCGGCGACGCAGCACGGTAGCGAGCTGCGCCCAGAGCGGCGTCGGTGACCCGGAATCGAGCCGGTCGGTCGGCATCACTGCAGCAACCTATCTCGCCACATCCGCGAGGGCTGTCTTGATCGAGTAGACACGCACACATGAGCGACCTGTTCTCCATCGCCGGCAAGACCGCGCTCGTGACCGGCGGGTCGCGCGGCATCGGCAAGATGATCGCCGAGGGTTTTGTCGAGGCCGATGCGAAGGTCTACATCAGCTCGCGCAAGAAGGACGTGTGCGACGCCGTGGCAGCCGAGCTGTCAGAGAAGGGCGAGTGCTTCTCCGTCCCAGCAGACCTCTCGACCGAGGACGAGTGCCGCAGGCTGGCGCGAGAGATCACCGATCGCGAGCCGAAGGTGGACATCCTCGTCAACAACGCCGGCGCCACGTGGGGGGCGCCGCTCGAGGAGCACGACGAGCGGAGTTTCGAAAGGGTGTTGGCGCTCAACGTGAAGGCGGTCTTCCACCTGACGAAGTTCATGACCCCCGCCCTCCGTGCCGCCGGGACGGCAAAGGAGCCCGCGCGGGTGATCAACATCGGCTCGATCGACGGCATCCACGTGCCGATGATGGAGACCTTCTCCTACAGCGCCTCGAAGGCGGCGGTGCACCACTTGACCCGACACCTCGCGAAGCGCCTCGCGCCCGAGGTCACCGTGAACGCAATTGCGCCCGGTCCGTTCGAGTCGAAGATGATGGCCGCGACGCTCGAAGCCTTCGGCGAGCAGATCGCCGCGAGTGCCCCGCTGAAGCGCATCGGTCGCCCGAGCGACATGGCTGGAGCCGCCATCTTCCTCGCCTCCGAGGCAGGCGCCTACATCACCGGGGCCGTGCTTCCCGTCGACGGGGGCATCGCTGCTCTGCACTGATCCTCGGTAGCCTCGCGCGACGTGCCGGAGATGCCGGAAGTCGAGATCCTCTGCCGGCGGCTCGGCGAACGGACCACAGGTCGCACACTCGCAAAGCTCGAGCTCGCCTCGCTCTCGGCGCTGAAGACGTTCGACCCCCCACTTCGCGCACTCGAGGGCCGGGGGTTCTCAGGGGTGCACCGCCGGGGCAAATACGTCTGCATCGACCTGTCGGGCGAATGGCTCGTGCTCAACCTCGCCCGGAGCGGCTGGATCAAGTGGCGGGACAGGTTCGGTGCCGGAGCTCCGAAGCTCGGGCGCGGTCCCCTCGCGCTGCGTGCCCGGCTCGACGATGGAAGCGGGTTCGACGTCACGGAGATGTCGACCGAGAAACGCCTCGCGATCTGGGCCACCCACGACCCTTCGGAAATCGAGGCGGTCGCGACGCTCGGACCCGAACCACTCGATCCCGCCTTCACCCGGGAGCGGCTCGGCGCGCTCCTCGCCTCTGAGAAGGGTGATCTCAAGCACGCGCTCTCTCACCAGTCGCTCGTCGCCGGGGTGGGCAACGCGTACTCGGACGAGGCGTTGCATGCGGCGAGGCTCTCGCCGTTCAAGCCCGCCGCCAAGCTCACCGGCGACGAGCTCACCCGCCTGTACGACGGGCTCGTCGGCGTGCTGCACGAGGCCGTCGTACGAGCCGCCGATCTCGACTTGGACGAACTGAAGGACGGCAAGCGCACGGGCATGCGCGTGCACGCACGAACCGGGCAGCCCTGCCCTGTCTGCGGAGACACGATCCGTGAGGTCTCCTTCGCCACCCGCTCGCTCCAGTACTGCCCGACGTGCCAGACGGGCGGGAAGCCGCTCGCCGACCGCAGGCTGTCACGGCTGCTGAAGTAGCGACGGCGAGCGCACGGAGCCGCCATTCACCCCCGACACTCGTTCAGTACATTGCCGGAGTGGACACCCGGTGCGAGTGGTGCGGGTTCGAGCGCGAGGACTACCGAGCTGTGTGGGACCGGAGATGGCTCGAGCGGGCCCTGCCCGTACGGGTCCAGCTCATGTTCGAAGACCTGCCCGTCGGCACGGAGCTGCCGGGCATGGGGAACGAAGCCACCGTCACCGGGGTCTTGACGAGCCTCATCCAGCGGGAGGATCTTCACCCGGCCGTGCACCTGACCCAGACGGCGGCGCGCGCGTCGGCGATGGTCGCGCCACGCCCGCTCGTCGGGACGACAGGCTCGCTCGTCCAGGTCAGCATGTCGCGAGGCGGCGTTCCGAAACGGGCCGTCACCGAAGCCGGCGTCTCCTGGCGCGGCCTCGTCGGCGACCTGCAGCGCGATCGCAAACACCACGGGCACGCCTGGCAGGCACTGTGCCTGTGGTCAGCCGAGGTGCTCCGCCTCCTCCGGGTCGAGGGCCATCCGATCGCTTTCGGCAGTGCCGGAGAGAACCTGACGCTGCGGGGGCTCGACTGGAAGCGAGTCCGCACCGGGCTGCGGCTCGAGATCGGCGAGGTCCAGTGCGAGGTGACGGCCCCGGCGACCCCGTGTCACCACAACGGCCGCTGGTTCTCCGACGGCGACTTCCGCCGGATCGATCACGATGTGAACCCCGGCAACAGCCGCTGGTATGCCGCCGTGCTCCGGCCCGGCCAAGTGCGACTCGGCGACACGGTGAGGGTGCTGCCGCCCGGCCCGGTCAGGCCCTCGGACGATCGACCCTGATGCGGCCCACCTGGCGCAGCAGGCACGCTGGCGTCTGCTCGGACCCCTGCCCGAGCGGGTTGTCCCCGAACAGCCAGGTGACCAATTTCCGGTCGACCCCGCGGCTCGTGCCGAGCACGGCCTGGCCGCGATCGTTCGCGTCCACGATCGCCACGCCGACAGGGCCGCCGGCTTCGTCGGCGAGGCGTTTCGCCAGGCGTTCGCACACGCCGTCGGGGTCCTCGGGCGGGAGCTTCGCATGGGTGTCAGAAGGCGGCAGCGTCCCGGCGGTCGGGCCGTCGATCGCCGCCACCCTGCTCCCGGCGATCCGGTAGAAGTCGCCCTTGCGACCGAGCAGCCTCCCGACGGCTCCACCCGCGGCCGCGAGCAGGATCCGGCGCCGGCCGGCCTCGTCGATCGCGAGCTGCATCGTCTCGGGGATGCCGAGCCCGATCCCGGCGGGCGACTTCGAGATGCCACGGCTGAGCAGCTTCGCGAGCAAGCTCGGCTGGATCTCGGTCACGGGGAACGAGCGACCCTGCGCCACGGCCACCGCCTTCTCGGAGATGGCCACGATGTCTCCCTTCTGCAGGCCGAGCCGCCCGCCGCTCACGGCCAGCACCGAGTCCTCGATGATCCGGTCCAAGTCGTCGCCCGGCGCGATCTTCGGGGTGCGGACGGGCGCCCTGCCGTAGACCTGCCGGCCGTCCGGTCCGCAACAGAACACGTGCCGTCCAGCGTTCGGCTGCACGGAGGTCCAGGCTGACGCCTCTCCTCCGCAGAGCGCGGCTGCCTCGGCGTCGCCCGCTGCCTGGATCGAACGCCGCGGCCGGGCGCCGAGCGGCGAGAGCGGCACCGGGCCGTGGAACACCCTCATCCACGCCTCGGCGTTGAGCACACGCCAGAAGAACGGCGACTCCTCGAGCTCGCCGTTGCAGGCGGCGTGGAACGCCCGGGCGATCGACGGGCCGTCCCAGTACGGGCGTGAGCAGAACGACGGTGACCGGAGGATGCCCTGGACCAGTGCCCGCTCCTTGCGCAGCCAGCGCATCTCCGGTGTCGTGAAGCCGATCTTCTTGCGGCGGAGACGCACTTTGTCGGGCAGCACGTCCTTCAGCGCCTCCCGGAGGATCCACCGGCTCCAGCCGTTCCGGATGATGGCGTCCTCGGGCAGCGACAGGGCGATGTCGACAAGTTCCTGATCGAGAAACGGCGGCCTGCTCTCGATCGACCAGGCCATCGAGTTGCGGTCCTCATAACGAAGGAGGGACGGCAGCGAGTAGACCGTGAGATCCTGCCCGAGCCGCCGTTTCAGGTCGACGCCCGTCCTCGTATCTGCCGCCCGTGCTGCGCTCGCCCTCGCCGGGTCGCCGAGGAGCGGCCGGCAGTACACGGCCGGGTCGACACCGCGGCGGCGGTCGGCGATCTTCTGACGGACGAGCGGGGCGAGGACGTCGACCGACGCCCGCAGCTCGCGCACGAGCGGCCCGGCTTCGCGCTCGGCCGCGAGCTGGCGCAGGTACACGTACTGGTAGGGCACGTAACCGGCAAGCAGCTCGTCACCTCCCTGGCCGTCGAGGAGCACCTTCGCCTTGCCCTGTGCCAGTTGCATCACCCTGTACTGCGCGTAGGGCCCGGAGGAGACCATCGGCTCGTCCTGGTGCCAGACGACGAGCGCCAGGTCCTCGAAGAGGTCTTCGGACTGTGGCCGCACGAACTCGCTCGCGGCGCCGGAGGCTTCGAGCACGGGGCGGATGTAGTCCTGCTCGTCGATGGGATCGCCGTCGAACACCGCCGAGAAGGTACGGAGCTGGTCACCCATGGACGAGGAGTCCCGGACTCCCTCGCGCAGCTGTCTGCTCATCACGCTCACGATCGACGAGGAGTCGAGGCCGCCCGAGAGACAGGTCCCGACGGTGACATCTGCGACGAGGCGCCGCTGCACCGCGCGCTCGAAAGCCTCCCGGAACGAGGTGGGATCGGCGGCCGCGTCCCTGCTGAGCTCCGGCTCCCAGTACCGGTGGTACCGCCACTCATGACGCGCACCGCTCTCGAGCGGGACGGTCACGACGGTGGCCGGGAGCACCTGCCGGATGCCGTCGAAGAACGTGCGGTCGTCGTGGTCGTGGAGCCCGAGCAGGAGATATCCCGCCAGGCGGTCGGTGTCGACGGCCGGCTCGAGCGACGGGTCTGCGAGGAGCGCCTTTGGCTCGGAGGCGAACAGGAATCGCCCCCCCGACTCGGCGAAGTACATGGGCTTGATGCCGAGGTGGTCCCGAGCGAGCACGAGCCTTCGTTCGCGCTCGTCGAGGATGGCGAAGGCCCACATGCCGTTGAAGCGCTCGACACACCTCGTGCCCCATCGCTCGTAGGCAGCCAGCACGACCTCGGTGTCGCAGCTCGTCCGCCACGTGGCGCCGAGCGCCTCCAGCTCCTCCCGCAGCTCCCGGAAGTTGTAGACCTCTCCGTTGTAGACGAGGTGCCGGTCGCCCGCTTCGTTCGAGAAGGGTTGATGCCCGTGCTCGAGGTCGATGATCGACAGCCGCCGGAAGCCGAGGCTCGCGGCCTCCGTCTCGTAGATGCCGAAGTCGTCCGGCCCGCGATGGACGATGCGCTCGGTCATCTCGACGAGCAGGTCGTGGTCTCTCGGCCCGATGAACCCCGCGATGCCGCACATGTCAGCGAGCGGACGCCTTCCTCGCCCGCGGCGCCCTGCCCGAGCCTGTGGGCCGCTCACCGTTCGACGCCACCGACGAGGCAGCTCGATCGACTCCGACCGCCCGCTCCTCGCCGAACTTGCCTCTCGGATAGGTGAGCGCCAGCTCCTCCTCGGTCGGCTCGTGCTGCTCACGGCTCTCCGGAGGCAGCAACGCCGAGATGGCGTCCATGATGCGCTCGGTGTCGGCGACGGCGTCTGCGGGGCCGAGACGAAGGTCAGGGATGGGAACCCCGACTCGCAGTGTGACGAGCGGGGGGCTGAGGACGTTCGTGATCCGCGGGATCCGCCCGGAGCGCGGCCAGACCGATTCTGTGTTCCAGAGCCCTACCGGGACGACCGGGGCACCGGTTCGGGCCGCCAACCTGGCCGCTCCGGTCTTGCCGCGCAGCACAGGGTCGAAGAACGCCCTCCCACGGGGGATCGTGCCCTGGGGCAGGATCGCGAGACCCTCGCCCGCTTCGAGGACGGCCTCTGCCGACGAGAGGGAGTCGGCCGCCGCCCCAGCGCGCTCGACCGGGATGCCACCGAGCGCTCGGGCGATCTGGCCGACGACCGGTGCGTCGAAGACCTCCTTCTTCCCGAGGAAGCGGACAGGCCGCCCCTTGCGCGCGATGACCAGCGCGAGCGCGGCCACGTCGAAGTAGCTGCGATGGTTCGACACGAGGATGAACGGTCCGTCGTCCGGGATCCGCTCGACGCCCTCGATGTCGAAGCGTGCATAGGGGAAGAGCTCCGCACGGACGAACAGCTTGCCGACGTCGAACGGCTCGACACCCGCCAGGGTCGGCACACCGGGAGGGACGTCGAGATGGAGGATCGGCCACCGCCTGAAAAGGGCCGCCGCGTGAAGTGGCACATCGGGGTTGACGGCCCGTGGATTGCCGACTGCACCGAGAAGCGGCAGGTCGTTGATGCTGTCGGAGTAGGCGAAGCTCTGCGAGAGATCGATGTCGTGCCCGGCCGCCCACTGCCTCACCGCCGAGAGCTTGCCCCTGCCCCAGACGAAGCCGCCGTCGAGCCTGCCCGTGTATGCGCCGTCGATCCAGGCGTACCGGGTGGCGATCACGTCCTCGATGCCGAGCCGCACGGCGAGGGGCTGGACGAGGTCGTACGGAGTCGTCGTTGCGAGCACGAGGCGGTGCCCGGCCGCGCGATGGTCCTCGAGCAGCCTCGGGGCATAGGCGGCGACGTGGTCCACAAGCAGGTCAGCGGCCCGCCGCCCGGCTGCACGGAGGCGGTCGACGGACCAGCCCTTCACGCCGAGGGCGGCGGCGCGAGCGAGCGCCATCCCGATCGGGTTCTCTCCGAAGATGTCATAGGCCTTGTAGAGGAGGTCCTCACCAGGGACGGCCGCACTGCGAAGCCCGAGCTCTTTCAGCGCCTCGTTGATGAGTGGCCCGCTCGCGCCGCGGAGCAGCGTGCGGTCGAGGTCGAAGATCGCTGCAGGCTGCGCCACACCACGAATGTAGGCGACAAGAACGGACGCCGGGCCAGGGCGGGGCAGGGCGAGCGGTCTGCAGAAATGAAGAAGGGACCGGTGAGGGGGGGAGATACCGGTCCCTTCTCTGAGACTCGCCAGGGCCGGAGGGGGGGTTTCCGAAAACCCTGTGGTCTGAGTGATGCCATTGTGCGCCTCGGGGACATATCAGTCAAACGAATATTCTCGATAGTTGATATCGTTTCTTGTGATGGACCTCCGCCAGCTCAGCGCACTCGTCGCGATCGCCGACACCGGCTCGTTCTCCGCAGCGGCGGACGCTCTCTCGACGGTCCAGTCGAACATCTCGGCCCATGTGAAGAAGCTCGAGAGGGAGCTCGGCTCCGATCTGGTCGACCGCTCGACCGGGGAGCTCACCGAGGCGGGACGGCTCGTCGTCGCCCGCACCCGGCGCGCCCGCGCCGAGCTCGACGCGCTCATGTCCGACGTCCTCGCGCTCCGCCAGGACGTCGTCGGCACGGTGCGCATCGGCATCATCGCCACCACCGCCCGGTGGCTCGTCCCACAGCTGCTCGAACTGACTCCCCGCCGCTTTCCCCACCTGACGCTCGTGTTCGTCGAGTCGACGACCACAGCGCTCGATGCCAAGCTCGGCTCGGGGCAGGTCGACATCGCTGTGCTCAACCTGCCCCACGCGGGAGGGGACCTTGCGCTCACTCCGCTGTTCGAGGAGGAGCTGGTCCTCGTCGCCGACAATGCTCACCCGCTCGCGGCGTTTGAGGAGATCAGCGTGGCGGACCTTGCCGGCGTGCCGTTGCTGATGCCGTACCGGGGAACGGCGTTCCGTGACGAGCTCGAGCGCGCCATCCAGCCGCTCGGGGTCGAGCTCGAGTGCCGGGCCGAGGTCGACGGAACCCGCCTCATCGCGTCTCTCGTCTTCGAGGGCTACGGCCCGGCCATCCTCCCCGCCACGGCGGTGCCGGACTATCTGCGCGATAGCTGGGCGGTCGTGCGTGTCCGAGAGATCTCGCCCCGCCTCGTCGGCGTCGCCCAGCGGGCACGCAGCCTGCCCTCGGCACCCGCCCGAGCTGTCCTCGAGATGCTCACCTCCATCGTCTTCGACTTGGAGCGGACGCCTGCCGGGCTCATCCCGGTTCCACCCGATCAGGTACGGCCGAGCGCGGTCCGTAGCGATCGTGGGGCCGATCGGTTGGCATAGGCAGGAGCCGGCAGCAGCACGCGGCCCGGGGCGCGGGACGTCAGCCGGCGGCGGGATGATCGGCCCGCGTGTCCTCCCCGCCGCCCGGGTCACCCTTGGGTACCAGCGGCGATCGCCACATCATCCAGATCCGCGGAATCGCCGTGCGCCCCCTCTCAGGACCGACCTCGCCGGTCACCTCGAAGCCATGCCTGGCGTAGAAGGCGAGGTTCGACTCCTTCGACGACTCGAGGTACGCGGGCACGCCCTCCTCGTCCAGCCGCTCCAATACCACCGACATGAGAGCCGAGCCGACGCCTGTCCCCTGGCGGCTCGGATCGACGCCGATGGTGCCGAGATAGCAGTGTGCCGTCTTCGGATGCACGAGCTCCATCTGCTCGAGCAGGCGAAGTGCCCGTGAGGTCTGCCTCCCGAGGATCGGGACCACCGTCGCGACCTGGGTCACCGACTCGACGAACGACGGGCTGAGCCGTTCCGGCGGGATCCAGAGCGCCGCCCCCGACAGGTCGTCGCTCGTCCAGCACTCACCCCGCGGGAAGAAGACGTGACGGAATTGCCAGCGGAAGTAGCGCTCGAGCCGGCGGGCATGGGTGCGGCGATTCGGGAACAGGTACTCCGAGACCGGATCGTCGTCGAACGCCCGAGTGAGGCACGCACTGAGGGACGAGACGTCCGACGGCTCCACATGCCGGAGCCGAGGACTGCTCCGCGGCTGGTCGAGAGCTTCACCCGGCATGCCCGTCTCGTTCCCTTCCCACTCGCTGCTGCAACCGGCAACGGCGACCCGAAGATCGGCTACCGGACACCGGCAACCGGTGCCGGTGCGTGGTCGCGCGGACCGACGGTACCTGGCGCGGCGGCAGGGTCATGATCCGGTGTCCTTCGGACTGGGAATCGTCGCAGGACGCCCAACGTTGTCCCGTCCATGACTTCCGTGTTCTCCGTGACCTGGGACTACCGCTGTCCCTTTGCCCGCAACGCCCATGAGCACCTCATCGCCGCGCTCGAGGGCGGAGCCCCCTACGACGTGACCTTCGTCGGCTTCTCGCTGAGCCAGGCACACGTGGAAGAGGGCGAGACGTCGGTCTGGGACGAGCCCGACAAGGACTCGGGCAGCCTCGCGATGCAGGCCGGGATCGTCGTCCGCGACCGGATCCCCGAGCGATTCCTCGCCGTGCACCGGGCGCTGTTCGCGCTTCGCCACGACGAGGGTGGCGACCTGCGCGACGTCGAGGCCATCCGCCGCGCGCTCTCCGAGAACGGAGCCGACCCGGAGCTCGTCTTCAAGGAGATCGAGCAGGGATGGCCTCTGGAGACGTTCCGCAACGAGCACGAGACAAGCGTGTCAGAGCACGACGTCTGGGGTGTTCCGACGTTCATCAGCGGCGACCAGGCCGTCTTCGTACGCCTCATGACGCGGCCTGAACGAGATGGTGCGCTCGCCCGCACGACCCTCGACCGCGTCCTCGACCTCGTAGTCGGCATGCCGGAGCTCAACGAGTTCAAGCACACCTCGATCCCACGCTGAGGCGCTTCGGTCGGTCCGCCGGGCGAAGTGAGCGCGTGGGCGGACTGGACTGTGCTGCTGGCGCCGATAGCGATCCCGCGGCGCCAGCAGCAAGCTTCCGCTCAGCCGAGCGAGATCGGCTCGTCGTCCCCGATGCCGTCACCGAGCGGGACATCCACCAGGACTCGAGGTTCGAAGACCTCGACGGTCGTCATCTCCCGTACGCGCTGGTCGAGCTCGACGAGCATCTCGGGGGTGGAGCGGAGGAACTGCTTCGCGTTCTCCCGGCCTTGGCCGAGCTGCTCGCCCTCGTAGGTGTACCAGGCTCCCGACTTCTTCACGACGCCGAGGTCGACGGCCACGTCGAGGATCGACCCCTCGCGGCTGATGCCCTTGCCGTACACGATGTCGAACTCCGCTGAGCGGAAGGGTGGGGCGCACTTGTTCTTCACGACCTTCACCCGGGTCCGGTTCCCGACGATCTCCGCTCCGTCCTTGATCGACTCGACCCGCCGGATCTCGAGCCGGATGGAGGAGTAGAACTTGAGAGCACGTCCGCCCGGGGTCACCTCGGGCGATCCGTAGACGACACCGATCTTCTCCCGGAGCTGGTTGATGAAGACCGCGATCGTGCGCGACTTCGACAGGGTGCCCGTCAGCTTGCGGAGGGCCTGGGACATGAGCCGCGCCTGGAGGCCGACGTGAGAGTCTCCCATCTCGCCCTCGATCTCGGCCCGCGGCGTCAGCGCCGCCACGGAGTCGATGACGATGACGTCGATCGCTCCCGACCGGATGAGCATGTCCGCTATCTCGAGACCCTGCTCGCCGGTGTCCGGCTGCGAGATCAGCAGCTCGTCGATGTCGAGGCCGATGGCCTTGGCGTACACCGGGTCCATGGCGTGCTCGGCGTCGATGTAGGCGCAGATCCCGCCGTTGCGCTGCGCTTCGGCGACGACGTGCATCGCGAGCGTCGACTTGCCCGAGGACTCCGGTCCGAAGATCTCGACGATCCGTCCTCGCGGCAGCCCACCGATGCCGAGAGCGATGTCGAGTGCCATCGCTCCCGTCGAGATCGCCTCGACGCCTGCTCCGGGATGCTCCCCCATCCGCATGATCGAGCCCTTCCCGAACTGCTTCTCGATCTGCCCGAGGGCTGCATCCAGTGCCTTGTCACGCTCCATCGCCTTCTCCTTCACCTTGTGCGTGTTCTCCAGCCCTCACTCGGCTCTGACCGATCGGGCGATCCCGTAGTCGGCACCATATGGGGAGGGTGTGACACTGCTCCGGGATCGCGTCACAGCAGTGTAGTTCCAAACGTACGTTCGGTGGTGGATCAAGCCAGACTGACGGCGTCGCTCAGCCCATCGACGACGAGGACGAAGAGACGTTGCAGATCACAGCTGTCCATGGCGACATCACGACCGAGGACGTCGACATGATCGTCAACGCCGCCAACTCCCGCCTGGCCGGCGGGGGAGGCGTCGACGGCGCCATCCACCGCGCTGCGGGACACGCCGATCTTCGGCATGCCTGCGAGCAGCTCGCCGGGTGCGCGACAGGCGAGGCCAAGCTGACCGAGGGCTTTGCCCTGAAGGCGCGCTGGATCGCTCATGCCGTCGGACCGGTCTGGCGTGGCGGCGGCCGGGGGGAGCCGGAGTTGCTCGCATCGTGCTACCGGCGGTGTCTGGAGCTTGCGGACGAGGTGGGCGCCCGGTCGATCGCCTTCCCCGCGATCTCGACCGGCGCCTACGGCTTCCCGAGTGAGCTCGCCGCCCGGATCGCGGTGAGGACGCTCGGCGGGACTCGCACCGACGTGGAGTCGGCACGTCTCGTCGCCTTCGATGACAAGACCTATCGGCTGTACCTACGATTGCTGGCCTCATGACCCAGACCCCTTTCGAAGTGAAGCCGATCGACCTGTCGGATTCCCGGATGCTCGACGAAGCCGCCGTCGTCGCGACCCGGGCTTTCCAGTTCGACCCGTTCTTCGTCCATCTGGCCCCGAAGCCGCTCATCAGGGCAAGAGGCCTAGCCCTCTTCTGGCGGTCGGAGCTCGGTGTGCTCGGCGACCGGGCGGAGCCCTTCGGCGCCTTCGACCACGACGGCCGCCTCATCGGGGTCTCGGTCTGGGTCAAGCCGGGCGGGTATCCCCTCCCCATCGGCGCCCAGCTGCGACAGGCGGCCGGCGCCTTCCGGGCGCTCATCCCACAGCCGAGCGCCCTCGTCATGGGCTCGAAGTACCTGCTCGCCATCGACAAGGCGCACCCCCGCGAGCCGCTCTGGTACTTGCTGATGCTCGTGACCGATCCTCCCGTTCAGCGCCGGGGCATCGGCGGAGCCCTCCAGGAGGTCATCCTCGAAAAGGCGGACGCAGAGGGCCTGTCGGCCTGCCTCGAGACTCAGAACGCCCACAATCTGCCGTATTACCGGCGTTTCGGCTACGAGGTCGTCGAGGAGCTCCACCCTGTCGCAGGTGGCCCGCCACTGTGGACGATGCGGCGCGAGCCGAAGGGCTGAGCGACTCAGCCGGCGCGCCTCGAGAGGAGCCGCAGCCGCAGGGCGTTCACGGCTGAGATCACGGTCATCTGGCGGACGCGCTCGCGGTCTCCCGGCAACCGCGCGTCGAAGGCCTCCGCCTCTTCACCGCGAAAGCAGAGCCCGATGAACACGGTCCCGGGAGCGTGTCCCTCCTGTGAAGCAGGCCCGGCCACACCGGTGGTCGAGAGGGCGACGTCAGAACCGAGCGATGTGAGCGCCCCCTCTGCCATCGCGCGAGCGGCATCGAGACTCACCACCGGGCCCTCCGGCACGCCGAGCAATCCCTTTTTGACCTCGGTCGCATATGCAACGATCCCCCCGGCGAACCACTCGGAGGCGCCGGGGACCGCGACGATCCGGGAAGCGAGCAGCCCGCCGGTGAGCGACTCCGCCACGCCGAGCGTCAGACCTCTTGCGAGCAGCTCGCGACCGACGGCGTGCTCCATCGTCTCGTCGTCGATGCCGAAGACGACATCGCCGAGCACGGACCGGACGAGGCGCTCCTCCTCGGCGAGCGCCGTCGCGGCGGCCTCCCGAGAAGATGCCTTCACGGTGAGGCGCACCTTGATGCCCTCGATCCCGCTTGCGAGGAACGCGATCGTCGGAACGCCCTCACCGCCCTCGGCCAATGCGTCGATCCGCGGCTCGAGCCGCTCCGCCAGGGTCGACTCCGCCAGGCCCCAGGTTCGCAAGGTGCGACTCAGGATGACCGATGGCTCGCTGCCACGCTCGCGGAGGTCGGGCAGCACGGCCCGCTCCATCATCTCCTGCATCTCGTACGGGACCCCCGGCAGGGCGTAGACGACCTTGTTGCCAACGGGGCAGACGAGGCCTGGTGCCGTCCCGATCCGCTGCTCGATCACCCGAGCGCCGCGGGGCACGTCCGCTTGGCGGCCGTTGTTGGCCGCCATCTCCCGGCCTCGCGCCGCGAACATGTCCCGGATGCGCCCGAG
>JAJYGM010000809.1:0-3065 GCA_021785095.1 Actinomycetes bacterium | reverse complement strand
CACGCTCTCGTCGCGGTTGAGCGGCACGTTCATGACCGCAGCGATGGCCTCCCTCGTGATGTCGTCCTGGGTGGGGCCGAGACCACCGCAAACGATCACAGCCTCGGACCGAGCGAGCGCGGCGCGCAACGCGAGGACGATGCGGTCGAGATTGTCACCCACCTTCGTCTGGAAGTGGCAGTCGATGCCCGACAAGGCGAGCTGCTCGCCGATCCAAGCAGAGTTCGTGTCGACGATCTGACCGAGCAAGAGCTCGGTCCCGACCGCCAGGACCTCAGCGCGCACCGATGGGGGGCTCACCCCCGGAGACCGGCGCCGGAGGAGGCGGTGACGCCATGAGGCGCCGCCCGTCGACGGCGTATTCGATCCCCGTGTAGAGCGTCAGCGCCACGGCCACCCAGAGCAGGACCCGCACCACGCCGAGGTGGTGCAGGCCGACGGGAGGAAGCAGGGCGAGACCTACGGCGACGTCCTGCATGAGGGTCTTCAGCTTGGCCGTCACGCGCGCCGGGATCGAGATCCCGCGCCGCGCCGCAAGTGACCGGTACGTGCTCATCGCCACTTCACGGATGGCGATGAGCACGACGGGTAGCCATGAGAAGACGCCGATGCCCGCCAGTGCGGCGAGGACGCCGAGAACGAGGAACTTGTCGGCCAACGGGTCGAGGAACGCCCCGGACCGCGTCGCCCCCATCCGCCGCGCGATCCAGCCGTCGACACCGTCGCTGCCGGTGCAGAGCAGCCAGAGCACGGCGAGCACCCAACTGGCGTGGCCCGTCGCCACGACGAGCCCGACGAGCACGGGGGAGGCGACGAGGCGCGCCATCGTGAGGGCGTTCGCGGGCGTGAGCAGTGCCGACGGACCGAAGGTCCGGATCATCCTTCCGTCCGGCGGTGTCTCGGACGAGGACGACGCGGCGGCGGAGGTCGTGCTCACGGGGAGACCACCTCAGCCAGCAGGTCGGGCCCCTCGCTCGCGACGCAGCGGGCGCGGACGAAACGGGCCGTTCGCGACAGGCTCGAGGACACCTGCACCGGCGGCGCGACCGCCCCGACGAAACGGACCACCCCATCGATCTCGGGAGCCTCCCGGAAGGTCCGCCCCTGCTCAGGCGTCTCCGCCAGCACCGTCAGCTCGGTGCCGACGAGATCGGCGCGTCGGCGGTCCGTGATCTGCCCCTGCAGCTCGGCGCACTCCGCGAGTCGCTCGAGGGCGAGCGACTCGGGCACGAAGAGCGACTCCTCGAGGCCGTCCGCGTACGTGCCGGCCTCGCGTGAGAACGTGAAGAACCCTGCCCAGTCGAGCTCGGCCCGCTCGATGAACCCGAGGAGAGCGTCGTGGTCATCTTCGGTCTCTCCCGGATAGCCGAGGATGAAGGAGGAACGCAGTGCAGATCCCGGCGCGATCTCCCGGATGCGGGCGATGCGCTCGAGGAAGCGATCTGCGTTCCCCCAACGCCGCATCCGCCGCAGGTGTGGGGAGGAGACGTGCTGCAGCGAGAGGTCGAAGTACGCCACGCCGGTCTCGACGATCGTCTCGATCAGCCGGTCCGAGAGCGACGAGGGGTAGAGGTACAGGAGCCGCACCCAGGGCACACGGGCGGCGACTGCCTGTACGAGCTCCACGATCCCCTCGCCCTCGTGGCGCCGGCCGCTCCGGTCGAGCCCGTACGAGGCGAGGTCCTGGGCAACGAGCACGATCTCCGAGACGTCGAGACGGTCGACCTCGTCCAGGATCGACGCCAAGCGCCGCGAGCGCTGTTGCCCTCGAAACGATGGGATGGCGCAGAACCCGCACCTCCGGTCACACCCTTCGGCGGCCTTCACGTAGGCCCATGGAGCTCTCAGAGGTGGACGTGGCAGCTCGAGCAGGTCGAAGGTGGGGATGTCGGTCTTCGGCCGGAACGAGACCGGTGCCGGCGACAGACCTCGGACCGGCTCTACCGTCCACGCGATCTCGTGCCCGAAGGGCGCCACGAGATCGATCTCGGGCATAGCCGCCGCGAGCTCCTCGCTGCTGCGCTCGGCAAGGCAGCCGGTCACAGCAAGCATGGCCCCCTGCCGCCTCCGCTCACTCAGATCGAGGATGGTCTCGACGGACTCGGCGCGTGCCGCCTCGATGAAGGCGCAGGTGTTCACGACGATGAGGTCGGCCTCGTCGACATCCTCGGCGCGCCGGTATCCCGACTCGGCCAGATGCCCGGCCAGTTTGTCGGAGTCGACCTCGTTCTTCGGGCAGCCGAGCGTCGTGATCCAGTAGGTCCTGCCGCCCGAGGGCGCGACGGGCCGCGGCGGCACCACTTGCACCCGAGCAGGCTATCGCCGGGACGAAGGCGCATTCCTCGGCGGAGCTGCCTCAGTGCGCCCGAACCACGCCTTGTTGCAGGAGCTCCTCCACACGGTCAAGAGGCACGCCCCACTCCGCAAGTGCACCGCGACCGCCTTCTCCCGGCCGGGCCGGCGGCGATGCGATCGCGGACGGCGTCCGCGAGAAGCGGGGAGCGGGCGCGGGCTGCACCACTCCTTCCACTTCGGTGAAGGTCCGCCGCTCGACGTTGTGCGGGTGCGTGACCGCCTCGGCCATGGACAGGACCGGTGCGAGGCAGGCATCGCCCCCCTCGGCGGAGGCGAGAGCAACCCACTCGTCACGGGTCTTCGAGCGGAAGATCTCGGCGTAGCGCTCCTTCAAGAGCGGCCAGTGCTCCCGCGACATCTGACCGGGCAGCTCGTCGGGAGACAGGCCGATGACACGACAGAGAGCCGCGTAGAACTGCGGCTCCAGTGCGCCGACCGCCACGTGCTTGCCGTCCTTGCATTCGTACACCTCGTAGTACGGCGCCCCCGTGTCGATGAGGTTGGTCCCGAGCTCGTCATGCCACACGCCGAGTGATCGGAACGACCACATCATGGAGAACAGCAGTGCTGCCCCGTCGACCATGGCGGCATCGACCACCTGACCGTGCCCGCTCCGCTCAACCTCGAGCAGCGCTGCGCACACGCCGAGGGCCAGCAACATCCCGCCTCCGCCGAAGTCCCCGACGAGGTTGCAGGGCGGCACCGGGCGA
>JAJYGM010000250.1 GCA_021785095.1 Actinomycetes bacterium | reverse complement strand
GGACCGGACGGCCTCACGATCGAGGAAACTGGGATCCTCGGCGAGCTCTGCAACCTGGTAGGGCTCCGTCGCAACCGCCAGCTCACCGGTCCGTTCGAAGTCGCACTCGATGCCGAGCCGCCGGATGGTCGATTCGATCTCGTCCAGGTTCTCGCGACCGAGCTTCTCGAGCGTGTGGTACTCCGCCGGAAAGTGGGCGAGTCCGTTGGCCTCACCATGGGTGAGGCTGGCGGCGCAGAAGCCTCCGTTGCGGCCACTCGCCGCCCAGCCGACCCGCTCGGCCTCGAGGACGACGACGTCGAGGGCGGGATCACGCTCCTTGGCGAGGAGGGCGGCCCAGAGCCCGGAGAAGCCGCCGCCGACGACTGCGAGGTCGGTCCGCACCGATCCCGACAGCCGCTCCCGCGGCGCTGGGCGCTCCGCCCGATCGAGCCAGTAGGCCGCCGGCTCGGACCCTCGGAGTGAATCGGCCGCCCACCCGCCGGCCCTATTCGCCAAGGTTCACTCGTCCTCCGTCGGCGGGCTCACGATCCACAGGACTTCTGCCAGGTCGTCGCCCATGTTCT
Source organism: Actinomycetes bacterium (assembly GCA_021785095.1). Next base: position 3,070 of record JAJYGM010000250.1, on the reverse strand, counting down.
CGACACGGTGGGGGAGGGAGGTGGGGTACTCGATGCTGTCGCCCGTCTCCAAGGTGGCCGAGAAGTCACCGACCTCGAGCAGCACCGTCCCGGCGACGACGATGAAGAGCTCCTGGGCGTCGCCGTGGGCGTAGCTCTCCCCGGTCGACGTTCCGGGGTCGAAGTCTCCGACGTACGCCTCGAGGTTGCGGAGCGGCTTGCGCGTCAACAGGAACTTCCGCGTCCCGGGCTCGGTCTCCACGGTCGGCCGCTGCTCCCGCCGCAGCACCTGCATCGGGAGGGCACCGTCCTCGTCGAACAGCTCGGCCAGGGTGACGCCGAGCACGGCGCAGATGCGGCGGAGCGAGCTGATGCTCGGGCTCGTCGAGCCGCGCTCGAGCTGGCTCAGGAAGCTGGCACTCGTCCCGGCATGTCTGGCGACGGCCGAGAGGGAGAGTCTCTGCAATTGGCGGATCTGGCGGAGACGGCTCCCGAGAGCAGCCCGGTGGTCGTCGTCCTCGGCAGCCGAGACTCGCATCCCCTGCTGCATCGGCCGTGCCGGGACCGCCATCGCCTGGCCTCCTTCGTTCTCGTACTACTTCCGTGCAGGTCCACGGCGCTGTAGTCCGCCTCTCTGGCGTGTGAAGTATAGGTACCGCTGTCTTGAAGTGAAAGTGTCCGTCGACTATATAAGTGCCTACAGGTCGTGCGGCGATGCCGTTCGTCCAGTGTCGACCGGGGAGGTCCAATGACGAACAGCTCGCAGAGTCACGGCGTTGCTCGAGGGTTCCGGCGCAGGATTTCGCTGCGCGGTGCCCCGAAGCGCGCTGCTGTCGGCTTCACCCTCGCGTGCGTCGCGGGCCTCGTTCTCACCGCCTGCGCTGGGACGGCGACGCCGGTCAGCAGCGGAGGGTCCGGCAAGCCGATCAAGGGCGGCACGGCCAGCTACGCGATGGCGACAGGCGACCAGTTCAGCTGGATCTTCCCGCTCGAGAACCAGGCGAACTACGAGCCGTACGACGAGTGGGTCGAGAACGAGATGTGGCGACCCCTCTACTACACCGGCGGCCCTGGGTCCACGGGCATCAACTACTCGCTCTCGCTCGCATCTGCGCCGGTGTACTCGAACAACAACAAGACCGTCACGATCACGATGAACAAGAACTACAAGTGGTCCGACGGCACTCCCGTCACCGCGAGCGACGTCCAGTTCTACTTCCAGCTCGAGGCGGCCGGTGCGAAGCTCGGCAAGTACGCCCCTTACGTGCCCGGCGAGATGCCCGACGACATCGCGAGCGTCACCTACGACAGCAAGTACCAGTTCACGATGCACCTGAACCGCTCGTACAACCCCGTGTGGTTCACGGGCAACCAGCTCACGTGGCTCTATGCCCTTCCTCGCCAGTCCTGGGACAAGACCTGCGCCTCCTGTACCGCCGGCAACGCCGCCTCAACGCTGTCGGGTGCGAAGAAGGTCTACAACTTCCTCTACGGCCAGTCGTCGAAGCTCTCGACGTACGCGACGAACCCGCTCTGGCAGGTCGTCGACGGCCCATGGGTGATCTCCTCGTTCGACCCCACCACCTACCGGACGGTCCTCAGCGCCAACAAGAAGTACACCGGCGCCTCCCCGCCGCACCTGAGCACGATCGACATCTACTCGTTCAGCTCCGACACGGCCGAGCTCGACGCCATCCGGTCGGGCACGATCGACTTCGGGTGGCTGCCCTTCAGTGACGTCGCGGCCCTCCACACCTACGAGGCGCTGGGCTACACCTTCAAGCCCTGGTACGCCTTCTACAACGAGGCCACCGAGTTCGGCTATACGAGCAAGCAGTGGGGCCCGATCGTCCGCCAGCTCTACATCCGCCAGGCATTCCAGCATCTCATCGACGAGAAGCTCTACATCTCGACCGTCCTTCACGGATATGCGGTGCAGGACTACGGCATCGCTCCCGCTGTGAAGAGCCCGTACACCGCACCCGCGCTGATGCACGATCCGTACCCGTACTCCGTCTCGGCGGCCAAGGCCCTCCTCACGTCTCACGGCTGGGTGAGCGGATCCGGTGGCACCGACGTCTGCCAGCGGCCGGGTACCGCCTCCAACGAGTGCGGGGCCGGGATCACCAAGAACGAGCCTTTGAACATCATGTTCATGTACTCGACCGGTGCCCCCTCGTGGCTCGCCCAGGTCGAGGCGTTCGCCACCGCAGCGAAGCAGGCAGGCGTGAACATCACGCTCGACGGCCAGACGACCACGACGATGTACTCGATCGCCGGCGTGTGCCCGCCGGGACCGTGCAACTGGGGCCTTGCCGGCTACGCGGGCTTCATGTGGGACTTCGGTCAGAACACGGTCGTCCCATCGGGCGGCGAGGAGTTCGGGAAGGGCAACTACTGGGGCGGCGGCTACAACTCGCCGAAGGCCGACGCGCTGATCCAGGCGGCCCACACCCAGCCCGGGTCGAAGGCGCTCTACAACGCCGAGACGTACCTCTCGCAGCAGGTTGCGTCCCTGTGGTTCCCGCTCCCGGCTCAGTTCCTCCTCCTCGTGAAGAGCAACCTGAAGGGTTGGGATCCCCTCAACCCGTACCTCTTCCCGATGCCGTCGCGGTGGTACTACGTCCACTGACATCGGCGAACGCGCGGCGATGAGGACGTGGTGAGGCCGCCACCGTGATCGGGTACGTCCTCAGGCGGCTGGTCCAGTCCGTCATCGTGACGGTGCTGGTCTCGGTCATCGTCTTCATCCTGCTCCACACCCTTCCGGGTGGACTCGTGCGGGCCCAGCTGGGCCCGCGCGCGTCGCAGCTGGCCGTGCACAACCTTGCGGTGCAGGAGGGGCTCACGAAGCCGCTTCCCGTCCAGTACGTCATCTGGGCGTGGCACGCGCTCCAGGGGAACCTCGGCTACTCCTACAAGATGAACCAGACGGTGGGCTCTCTCCTCGGGGAGTACGTGCCGAGGACGATGCTGCTCGTGGGCGCGGCGATCCTGCTCGCGGTGGCGATCGCCGTGCCGATGGGCCTCTGGCAGGGCAAGCGCCGCAACAAGGCCGACGACCACGTGCTCACCGGCACGATGATGGCCC
>JAJYGM010000163.1 GCA_021785095.1 Actinomycetes bacterium | reverse complement strand
CGTCGGCCACCCCCCACGCCAGATCGCGAAGAGCCCCTTTCCCGCCACGCGGACGCGGCGAAGGCCCATGTCGACGTCACGGAGCTGGAGGGAGCGGACTTCGCTAGCCCGCAGGCCACCGAAGACCATGACGAGGAGGATCGCCCGGTCCCGATGCGTTTCGAGGTCAGCCAAGAACGCTCTGACGTCAACAACGTCGAGGCTCTCTGGAAGGCGCTGTGGCTGGCGCACGAGGCGCCCTCCTCGCTGAGTCCGTCCCGAGCTCACATGACCGAGCAACCCGTGGCGCGGGGCACGCCAACCACTCGAGCGACGGGCAGCCGGAACGGGGTTCTCCTCCCGGTCACCGACCGTGACCATGTGCTCGAACAGTCCACGCATCGACGCGATGCGACGGTTGAGCGTCGCCGGAGCCACATGCGTGCGCGTGATCGGGACCGCCTTCCCGGATCTCGTCTTGTGAGACTTGGACTGCCAGTCCAAGTAGTCGAAGAGATCGGTGGGCCGCGCGTCGAGGAGCCCCAAGCACCGCCCACCACGGAACCTGTTGAAGATCAAGAGGTCGAAGGCATACGCACGGACGGTCGCGGCCGAATAGCGTCGCGTCTCGAGGCGACCGAGGAACCGATTCGCCGCCTCGAACGCCGGACCTTCGCCTGCGAGCCGGTGACTGGCATCACTGCGCACTACCGAAACGGCCACGGCAGCTCCTCACAAGAAGTATCCGGCTTCGGGCGTGAGGGTTCGCGGATGGCTTCCGCCCAATGGGTGGCGAGGGCCGGATAACAGATAGGAGCTGTTGCGGGAGAGCTACTTCGCCAAGACACTGGGCCAGGCCCACTGGCGCCTCGTCCGCTTCTACGGCTACGCCGCCGAAGCAGAGGTCCCCGAGCTCACCCGTCTTGCCACCACCATCTCGCGCTGGGAGCTCGACCGGTCCCGTCGAAGCCCAGAACTTCGTGACCGAAAAGATCCGCAGGATCGCCCATGGCATGCGCAACTTCGAGACCGCCTGCGCCTGTCGCTCCACTCAGGCGTCAAATGGGACACTGGTCCAACTGCTCGAATCAGGGGCCGTCACCCACGCCTCGTCGCGTAGAGCCGGTTTTGTCGTCGCCTCGCCGGCGGTCCTGGCTTTCTCCTCCTGGGGCAACCGGCGTGCGTGCCAGAGGCTCGCGCGCCCCCTGTGGCTCACTTCTCGAACGTCCAGCGCGCGATCGGCGAGGCCATCGGCGAGATGGAGCGGGTCCAAGCCGCCGCACGATCTCGTCGGCGCGCTCCCGCCAGACCGTGGGGCTCGCTTCCCAAGGCCGCGCTGGCGACCCGCGCCCCTGGCTACGGACCCGAACCCCCCGACAGGAAGCACCAGCGACCCGCGGGGGGCATCGGCTGGCCGACGTACGCGAACTGCGTGTACGTGTGCCCGGAGGGGAGGACGGCGTTCCCGACGAGGGCTCGGAACGTGACCCGGTACAGCCGGAGCGGGTGGTGGAAGGAGGCTCTCACGCTCGATGTCTGGGGCGGCGACATCTGGCGCACCGAGATCACGCGGGCCTTGAACGGTGCGGGAGGGATGATGGACGTCGCGACAGCTCTGGAGTCCGTTGCGCACGGCCCGTCTATCGAGGGGGCGACGAAGGTCGCAGCCCGACCGGACGCGTGCACGGCGGGCACGGCGGCGGGCGGCGCCTGGGCGGCCGCCGGCGACACGGCCCCGGCCGAGAAGGCGAGCCCGAGGGCGAGCGCTGCGAGGGCTCCCCGACCGGTCATCGTCCTCCTCTCTCCCACTCCTGTGCCGACCGGACCTGCGGGCGCAGCGACAGGCCCCACCCTGCGCGGGCCGCGGCGGTCGGCACCTCTCAGGATGGGACCGGGGGGCAAGGCGGACCAGGGTCGAAGGGCACCTCTTGGACCGCTCGGGCGCTGGCGCGCCCGGGCGCCTGACGGTGTGGAAGGCGGGCGACCAACCTGCGCGGGCGTCGTCGCACATGGCAGGCAGGAGCATGGAGCGACGTGCGATCGGCTCGCTGACGGTCCCGATCGTCGGCCTCGGCACCAACAACTTCGGCACGGGGATGACCGCAGACGAGGTCCCTCCGGTCGTCGCCGCGGCGCTCGACGCCGGCATCGACTTCTTCGACACGAGCGATTCCTACGGTGAGAGTGAAGAGCGGTTCGGCAAGGCGCTCGGCCGGCGCCGGAGCGAGGTCCTCGTCGCGACCAAATTCGGCAACCCCGTGAAAGGTGAGTATGGCACGGGCGGGGCGCGTCCCGAATACGTGCGCCGGGCGGTCGACGCGAGCTTGCGCCGCCTCGGCACCGACCGGATCGACCTGTACCAGCTGCACCGCCCGGACCCGCTCACCCCGATCGCCGGCACGCTGGGCGCCCTCCAGGACGCGGTGCGCGCCGGGAAGGTGCGCGAGATCGGCTGCTCGAATTTCAGCGCGGCGCAGCTGCGGGAGGCGCAAGGGGCTGCCGGCGGCGGCCCCGGCTTCGTGAGCGTGCAGAACCACTGCGACCTCCTGCATCGAGACGACGAAGACGAGGTGCTGCCGGCCTGCGAGGAGCTGGGCATCGCGTACCTTCCCTACTTCCCGTTGGCCAGCGGGGTGCTGACCGGAAAGTACGCGCGAGGAGCGAAGCCGCCTCAAGGCAACAGGCTGGAACGGTGGGGTGAGCGGGCGGCGCTGGCGCTCGTGGGCGCGATCACGGCCGACGTCCCACGAGGCCGCGCCCAGGCCGACCCCACGTGGAGGTTCCGTGCCGCGTGCAGAGGGCTGCCGGCCGACGTGTTCATCCCCGAGCGCGGAGCGAACATCACGAGGGCACGGGCCGTGTGCGCGTCGTGCCCGGTCCGTGCCGCCTGCCTCGCTTATGGCCTGCACAAGCGCCTCGGAGTATGGGGCGGGACGAAAGAACGGCAGCGGAGGAGGCTCCGTCGTGAAGGCTCCGAGCCTGCGGCGGGTGCGTCGTGATGCTCCGATCGCCCGTGCACGGTGCACACGTGCACCGTGCACCTACGCACGCACCGTGCCCGCACGCGCACTGTGCGCCACTGCACGCCGGAGTGCTCCGAGCTGCCTCCGTGCTCCGAGGCTCCGCGCCAGGGATGATGGCCGCATGCCGACGATGACGTGCCCGAAGTGCGGCTACGGCTGGGACAGCCATGCACGCTCGCAGAAGTCACGCTGCGGCCGGTGCCATGCCGTCGTGTACGTCCCCGCCCGTGTGCGCCATGCTCCGGCGTCCGAGGCTCCGAGACGTGACGCTCCGAGGCCGTCACGCACCGTCGAGACGTTCACCGTGCGCATGTCGTGCTGCCAGATCACGGCACGCGTGCGGGTGCCCATGGCCACCGACGACCACGCCGCCGACGTCCTGGCGACGCGTGTCGAGCGCACGTGCGGTGCCCGTCACGAGCTGGGCGACGTCGTCGTGCTGGCCGACGAGCCCGTGCCCGCCGAGCCTCGGCGCCCGACTTCGCGGCGTCCCCGTCCGCACGTGACCCCGGCCCCGGAGCCCGTCGTCTCCGTCGTCGCCATCGGCGCCGCCGGCCGCTGGTGGTGCGGCCACGAGGCCAGGATCGCTACCGCCACGACAGCGCGGGACCCGGCACGCTCACGGTGCCGAACATGCGGGCAGCCC
>JAJYGM010000450.1 GCA_021785095.1 Actinomycetes bacterium | reverse complement strand
CCGCACACGCATGGGGCTCTCCGCGCCCACACGCCCCGGGACCCACGAGGAGGCACTGCGTCCCTGTCCCAGTGCCCCTCCCTGGCCACCACCGTCCACGGCACTACCGCCTGCCGTCGCGCCGCCTGCCGTCGCGCCGCCGCCCCTCGCGCCGCCGCCCCTCGCGCCGCGCGCTCGGCCCTCGCCTGTACCGGGACCGTGTGCGGCGCTGCCACGTGCCACGACGAACGACCCGGCCGGGACGAGCGGCGCCGCGTCGGAGGCGGCCAGCTCGCGGACGAGCGAGCCGATCCGGCGCGCAAGCCCCTCCTCGTGATCGTGCACGTCGTCGTGGAAGAAGCGCGGCACCGGCGCGGAAGTCGACGCGCCCCCCGCACGGTCGCGTCGGCGTCGGCTCGCATGCACAAGCTCGTGCGCCACGACGCCGACGGAGGCCGGCGCTGTGTCGGGCCGGCGCGCGAGGTGCACAACCCGCCCGATCGTCGCTGCAGGACGCCCGGCAATGGCCAGCGCGGCAGCGCTCGCTGGACCGGCGCGCAGCTCGAACGCACCTGCGCCTCCAAGCGCGCGCGCAAGCGGCTCCAGGCGCGGCGGCAGCGCGACCACCGGGTCCGGCGCGCGCCTGGCGAGCTCGGCAACGAGCCTCCCCGCCCGGACGCTCTGGGTGCCCCTGGCGGCCGGACGGGCGGCATGGTGCTCCCACACGCGCCCCAGCCCCGACGCCGTTCCCTGCACCGACCGCGTCCCCTGCCTCGATCCCGTTCCCGGCGTCGTTCCTGACGGCCTGGCCTCCGACGCCACTGCGGCCCCCGCTGTGCGCGACGCCGTCTCGCCCAGTGTCCCCGCAGGCTGCGCCACACGGACGACCGGCAGTCGAGACGTGAAGGGGAGCGCCACCCACCCAGCCGTCGGTGCGCGGACCTCCTCACGTTCACCGGCGGCACGAGCCAGCCTCGAGAACGACAGGGCCGACGTGGGCGCGTGGGGCGCCGTGCGCGACGTGGGCGCGTGGGGCGCCGTGCGCGACGTGGGCGCCTGGGGCGCCGTGCGCGACAGGGACCCTGGCGCGGGTGGCGCCATGCCGAGCGGCGGCATCCGCCGGGCCTGGACTCGCGTCCCGGTGCGGTCGCGTGCGAACTGCAGGTGCCCGATCGCCGTCGTGAGCGGTGACGCCTCGGGCACTGCGCGCACGTCGCCTTCCCCGCTCCAGACCTGCCGATCCCGATCGCGAGGGGCATCGCCGAGCCGGCGAGCAGGGCGCGGGTTGGTCAGGCCCCGACGTGCCTCGGACGGTGCCGCTGAGCTCGATGGCAAACCGGGCACGAGCTGTGCCATGTCCCGCGCCGTGCTCCGCGACATCGCCTCTCGGGGGCTCCGCGACATCGCCTGCGGGACCCGCCGGACGCTCATGTGCTGTGGTGCCCGAGGCGGCGCGCCGCCTACTGGCGCCGTCGGTCCCCGGCGCGGTCGGCCCCTGTCGCCGTCGGCCACCCAGCGCGGCCCGCTCGACGAAAGGCTTTCGCCGATCGCCATCGCGATGTGCGCGGGTTGGCTCGGCCACGCAGGGGCAGCCGCAAGGCGTTCGGCGAGGAGCACGGCTCCGCCGGCCGACCCACCAGTCTGCAGGCCGGTGGATGCTCCCGCCAGCGTGGCGGCGGAACCGCCCGCCTGGAGGCCGGTCCGCATTTCGGACCGAGCACTGGCCTTGCCATTCTTCTCACTTCGGCCGAGGTCGTCGCCCTTCGAGCCGCCCGAGCGAGCGTCCCGGACCGGCGGGGATGGGCTGACCCCGCCCGAGCGAGCGTCCCGGACCGGCGGGGAGCTTCGACCCCGCTGAGAGCCGCCTCGGTCTCGAGCGTCCTCCATGCGAAGGGCCGCGTCGCCTGCCGGCGCGCTGGTTCCCCCTGCCCTCGCCGGGCCCGCGTCGTCCGCAGGGGTGCCAGTGCGTCCTGCGGCCTGGCGCGCCAGCGAGGACAGCGACGGCCGCGGGGGTCGCGACTGGGGGGGTCGAGCCCTCGACGCATCCGAATGGCGGGCCTCGCGGGTCGTGAGGACCTGACCGACCGCGGCCACGTCGGGCAGCGGGCGCACCGGAAGGGCCTCGGACCGCAAGCGCGCCATGAAGCCTCCCGGACCAGCCGATCCCCACGCGCTCGGCGCGAGAGCGGCGCGCGGCAGCGTTCCCGCGCGCAGCGTGCTGACGGAGGCCTGGTCTTGCCCTGTGCCCGCTGCGACCCGCGGCACAGCGCGATCGCCCCACGTCAGGCGTGCACGCGCCTTCACCTTCAGGGCGAGCTCGGCGGCCAGCGCAGCCGCGCGGGTGGCCGCAAGCCTCGGCACGGCGGGCGGCTCCACGATGGCCATCTCGGGACCCGTCGCCGGCGCGCCCTCTACTCGTCTCGTCACCGCGGAGCGGATGCCGAGCGACGAGCGCGCGGCGAGCGACCTCCCGATCGCCGAGGAGAACCGCTGGCCGCGACGCACCACGAGCCCCACCGAGCGATCCGGCGCACGGGAGGGGAGCCGAGCGTGCCACGCCAGCCGGGCGCCGATCGACCGTCCAAGCCACGGCGGCGCCGGGGCAGGGGCGTCATCGGGGCTCACCTCGGTCGGAGCTGCGCTGGTGGCGGCGGTATCGGGCACGTGCCTGGCCTCAGAACGTCTTCGACGTGAAGCCGTGGTGCGCGATCTCGAGCTCCTCGCTCGCCGCACCGTCTGTTCCTGCCGAGAGCGTCGGACCGCTCCAGCGCACGGCGAACGCACCCTGCATCTCCCAGGAGCGAAGGCGCTTGCCGTCGTCGGCGATCAGCGTGATCGCGGCCGTCGTGCGCTCGAGCTTGTCGCGGTTCGACTCGAAGCGCGGGCCTGCGGACTTGTTCACCCACTCGAAGAGCGCGTCGCTGTTCGTGATGCCGCGCCGCAGCACGATGTTGGGCCAGGTCAGACGGCCCGGGAGCTTGTGCACGTACCCGTTCTCGCCTCCTTCTGCGTACGTGACGGTGTCCACGTTCACCTCGAGGCCAGAGACCTCGGCAAACAGCCCGATGTTCTCGCCGTCGACTTCGAAGAGGAAGTTCGACCTGGTGGGAATGTGACCGCTGATCCCTGTCGTCATCGACATCGACGTGCCTCCTCGACGCGTCGACGCGTCGCCGCGCACCCGGTCACATCTGCCTCGCCTCTGCCCATGCCCTGGCGTTCAACGATGCGACGCCATAGACGAGGCGGGCACGGTCGGCGTGCTCGAGGTCCAACAGGTCGTCGAGCGGCCAGTGCAGGTGGTACGCGAGGTAGATGAGCTCCTGCCAGAGCGTGTCGATCGGGTACTGCTTCATCTGCCGGTCCTCGGCTTCGTCGTCAACTGCGCGTCCGCGGCGCCGACCCCGGGCTCACCTGCCGGTGCTCGGCACCTCCTCGATGGCGTGCCGCCGACCCACAGGGCGCGGCCGGTCGTCGGGGCTCGTGTCCCCCGCCGCCTCCCCCGAGTTGTTCGCCGGCGCGGTCCCACCCGCCGCCGCAGACCCGTCCGCTGGCACGGCCGCCGCAGCGGCGTCTCGACCCGGCGCGCTGCCGGTGGCGTCGCCCGTGCGCTGGGCATCGAGCAGCGCCTCGACGTCCTCGTCCGAGCCGAAGTTGATGACGCCGTAGAAGTCCTGCAGGTACGCCAG
>JAJYGM010000363.1 GCA_021785095.1 Actinomycetes bacterium | reverse complement strand
CCATCTGGTCGCCGTCGAAGTCGGCGTTGAAGGCGGCGCAGACGAGCGGGTGGATCTGGATCGCCTTGCCGTCGACGAGCACCGGCTCGAAGGCCTGGATGCCGAGGCGGTGCAGCGTCGGCGCACGGTTCAAGAGCACGGGGTGCTCCTTGATGACCTCGTCGAGGACGTCCCAGACCTGGGTCCGGCGCCGCTCCACCATCCGCTTGGCGGACTTGATGTTCTGGGCGATCTCGGCGTCGACGAGCCGCTTCATGACGAACGGCTTGAACAGCTCGAGCGCCATGAGCTTGGGCAGGCCGCACTGGTGCAGCTTGAGCTTCGGCCCGACGACGATGACCGAGCGGCCCGAGTAGTCGACACGCTTGCCGAGCAGGTTCTGGCGGAAGCGCCCCTGCTTGCCCTTCAGCATGTCCGACAGGCTCTTCAACGGGCGGTTGCCCGGGCCGGTGACCGGCCGGCCGCGGCGGCCGTTGTCGAACAGGGCGTCGACGGCCTCCTGCAGCATGCGCTTCTCGTTGTTGATGATGATCTCGGGAGCACCGAGGTCGAGCAGCCGCTTCAGCCGGTTGTTCCGGTTGATGACCCGGCGGTAGAGGTCGTTCAGGTCCGAGGTGGCGAACCGGCCGCCGTCGAGCTGGACCATCGGCCGCAGGTCGGGCGGGATGACCGGCACGGCCTCGAGGATCATCGCCCTCGGGTCGTTCACCCGGCGGGCCTGCTCGTCGCGGCGGTTGAAGGCCGAGACGATCTTCAGGCGCTTGATCGCCTTCTGCTTGCGCTGGGCCGAGAGCGGCCGGCGGCCGTCGGTCGGGTCGATGGCCTCGCGGAGCTTGGTCTCCTCCTCGTCGAGGTCGAGGCGGTTGATGAGAGAGGCGATCGCCTCGGCCCCCATGCCGCCCTCGAAGTAGCTGCCGTACCGGCTCTTCAGCTCCCGCCAGAGCAGCTCGTCCTCGATGATCTTGCGGGGGTGGAGGTCCGACAGCTCGGCGAAGGCCTTCTTCGCCATCTCGACGTCGGAGTTGGCGCGGTCGCGCACGGCCGTGACCTCGCGCTCGACGGCCCGCTGGCGGGCGCGCAGCTCGGACTCCTTCGCCCCCTCGGACTCGAGGGAGGCGAGCTCCTTCTCGAGCTCGGCGAGGCGGCGCTCGGCCTCGAGGTCGCGGGCGCGCTCAATCTCGCCGATCTCGGTCTGCAGCTCGGCCTCGAGGTTCGGCAGGTCGCCGTGACGCTTCTCGTCGTCGACGTGGGTGACGAGGTAGGCGGCGAAGTAGATGACCTTCTCGAGCTGCTTGGCCTTCAGCTCCTCGCGGGCCTCGGTGCCCATGAGCAGGTAGGCGAGCCAGGAACGGGTGCCGCGCAGGTACCAGATGTGGACGACCGGCGCCGCCAGCTCGATGTGTCCCATGCGCTCCCGGCGGACCTTCGAGCGGGTGACCTCGACGCCGCAGCGCTCACAGATGATGCCGCGGAAGCGGACCCGCTTGTACTTGCCGCAGTAGCACTCCCAGTCCTTGGTCGGCCCGAAGATCTTCTCGCAGAACAGGCCGTCCTTCTCCGGGCGGAGGGTGCGGTAGTTGATCGTCTCGGGCTTGCGGACCTCGCCGTGCGACCACGCACGGATGTCGTCCGCCGTGGCGAGCCCGATCCGAAGCTGGTCGAAGTCGTTGACGTCGAGCATCTCAGAAGCTCCTCTCCGCCGCCCGGCGAGCGTCCTCTTCGTCGGAGCCACGCTCTGGGCGGCTGATGTCGATACCGAGCTCCTCGGCCGTCCGGTAGACGTCCTCGTCGAGCTCGCGCATCTCGATCTCCTCGCCGGTCGTCGAGATGACCTCGACGTCCAGGCACAGTGACTGCATCTCCTTGATGAGAACCTTGAAGCTCTCCGGGATGCCCGGTTCGGGGATGTTCTCCCCCTTCACGATCGCCTCGTAGACCTTGACACGACCGAGGACGTCGTCGGACTTGATCGTGAGCAGCTCCTGCAGCGCGTAGGCGGCACCGTAGGCCTCGAGCGCCCACACCTCCATCTCACCGAAGCGCTGCCCGCCGAACTGGGCCTTCCCACCGAGGGGCTGCTGGGTGATCATCGAGTAGGGACCCGTCGAGCGGGCGTGGATCTTGTCGTCGACGAGGTGGGCCAGCTTCAGGATGTAGACGTAGCCCACCATGATCGGGTTGTCGTAGGGCTCCCCGGTGCGGCCGTTGTAGAGCGTGGCCTTGCCGTCCGGCCCGATGAGCCGGGCGTCGCCGGTGAGCGACTCGGGACGCAGCGTCTCGAAGAGCTGCTTCATCGTCGGCTTGCGACCGGCCTGCTCGGCCTCGTCCCAGTGGGCGCCGTCGAAGACCGGGGTCGAGATCCAGGTGGCCGGGTCGGTACGCGGCCTCGTCTTGGTCTCGGTCCCCCGCGGCGTCGCCGCCGGGTCGTGGTCGAGGCCCTCCCAGCCCCAGCGGGCGGCGTAGCCGAGGTGCGCCTCGAGCACCTGGCCGACGTTCATCCGGCTCGGGACGCCGAGCGGGTTCAAGATGATGTCGACCGGGGTGCCGTCAGCGAGGTGCGGCATGTCCTCGACCGGCAGGATGCGCGAGATCACGCCCTTGTTGCCGTGCCGGCCGGCGAGCTTGTCGCCCTCGGAGATCTTGCGCTTCTGGGCCACGTAGACCCGCACGAGCTGGTTCACCCCTGGCGGGAGCTCGTGGGAGTCGTCGCGGGAGAAGACGCGGACGTCGATCACCTTTCCGTACTCGCCGTGGGGAACCTTGAGGCTCGTGTCCCGGACGTCGCGGGCCTTCTCGCCGAAGATCGCCCGCAGGAGGCGCTCCTCGGGGGTCAGCTCGGTCTCGCCCTTCGGGGTCACCTTGCCGACGAGGATGTCGCCCGGGCCGACCTCGGCGCCGATGCGGATGATGCCCCGCTCGTCCAGGTCGGCGAGGATGTCGTCGGACAGGTTCGGGATGTCCCGGGTGATCTCCTCGGCGCCGAGCTTGGTGTCGCGGGCGTCGACCTCGTGCTCCTCGATGTGGATCGAGGTGAGGACGTCGTCGCGCACGAGCCGCTCGGAGAGGATGATGGCGTCCTCGTAGTTGAAGCCCTCCCAGGGCATGAAGGCGACGAGGAGGTTCTTGCCGAGAGCCAGCTCGCCGTTGTGGGTCGAGGGCCCGTCCGCCAGGAGGTCGCCCGTGTCGACGTGCTGGCCCTCCGCGACGAGCGCCTTCTGGTTGATGCAGGTGTTCTGGTTCGAGCGGCGGAACTTGGCGAGCGGGTAGACCCGCCGTCCGAGCTCGGCCCCGTAGCGGTCCTTGGCCCCTTGGCGGTACTCGACGGTGACATGCTCGCCGGCGACGTCGGTGACGGTCCCCGGTCCCTCGGCGAGGATGACCTCGCCGGCGTCCCGGGCGGCGCGCGCCTCGATGCCGGTGCCGATGTAGGGCGCCTCGGGGACGAGGAGGGGCACCGCCTGCTTCTGCATGTTGGCGCCCATGAGGGCCCGGTTGGCGTCGTCGTGCTCGACGAAGGGGATGAGCGCCGTCGAGACCGAGAGGATCTGCTTCGGCGAGACGTCCATCAGGTCGACCTCGGCCGGCGGGACGAAGTCCACCTCGCTCGTCGTGCCGTAGGAGGTCTGGGTGGCCCCGACGCGCACCCCGGCCCCTTGCGGGCCGCGGCGGACGA
>JAJYGM010000452.1 GCA_021785095.1 Actinomycetes bacterium | reverse complement strand
GTGGCGCACCACCACGTCGACCGCCATCACCAAGAACAGCAGGCTGAGGTAGCTGATCGAGTACTTGAACATGCGCAGTGCCGTCACCGCATCAAGGCGCGTCCGCAAGCGCACCGCGTAGGTCAAGAAGGAAACGCCGAGCACGATGGCGACGGTGAAATAGAGCACCCCCATGTGGCCGACGAACCCGAAGAGCACCGTGAGCGCGACGAGCACCGCCGTATAGATCAGCATCTGCCGGGCGGTCTTCGCGAGCGTGGCGACGACGGGGAGCATTGGGACTTCGGCGGCTTCGTAGTCGTCGCGATAGCGAATGGCGAGCGCCCAGAAGTGCGGGGGCGTCCAGACGAAGATGATCCCGAAGAGCACGACCGGCGCCCAGCCCAGCGTGCCGGTCACGGCCGCCCATCCCACGAGCACGGGAACGGCACCCGCCGCGCCGCCGATGACGATGTTGCTCGAAGAGCTCCGCTTCAGCCACATCGTGTAGACGAAGACGTAGAACGCCGTGGCGGCGACCGCGAGACAAGCCGACAGCAGGTTCACGGTCAGCCAGAGCTCGATGAAGGCAACGATCTCGAGGCCGATCGCAAAGGTCAGGGCGGCTCGGGCGGTGAGCTCACCGGTGACCAGCGGGCGGTTGCGCGTCCGGCGCATCACCTTGTCGATGTCGCGGTCGATCACCATGTTGGTGGCATTTGCGCCGCCGGCGGCGAGCGTGCCACCGACCAAGGTGGCGAGCATCAAGGTGACCGACGGCACGCCGCGGCGTGCCACGAACATCGTCGGCAGCGTGGTGATCAACAACAGCTCGATGATCCGCGGCTTGGTGAGGGCCACGTAGCTGCGGACCTTGGCGAGGCGCAGCACCGCACTCGGCGCGCGCGTCGTCTCGATGGAGCGAGTTGCCATTAGCGCCAGCCTAGGGTCGCAGGGAAGAGGGGAACAATCGCCCCGCGCGGCGCGGGGAGGTCGCAAACAAGGGCGGTGGTAGCCTCAGCGCGATGGCCCCGCCGAGCGACGCTGGGGAGCCCGGGGCGGCAACCGCCGCGCGGCCCGAGGCATCGCCTCAGCCCGTGGTCGATCGCCAGGCGGCCTTCGCCGCTGGCCCGCCCGGAGCGAGCCGCAAGGCGATCGGCATCGGGGTGGTGGTCCTGGCGGCGCTCGCGATCTCTGGCACCCTGGTCGAGCACGTGATGTCCTCGAGCAGCGTTCCCAACGTCACCTCGCCGACCACACGAGCCAGAGCGATCCGTGCCCTGCGCGTTCCGGCCAAGCACCTGCCCGGCGGCCCCGCGCTCGTCAACTTCCTCGGCATCGAGGCCCTGGCGCGCCACGCCGCCCCGGGGTTCCACCTCGCGTCGAGCCGCGGCGGGGAGCTCTCGCTCTCCGCGCTGCGCGGCAAGGCGGTGGTGCTCACGTTCCTCGACGCGCCCTGCAACGATGCCTGTCCGGTCATCGGCGCCGAGCTCGCAGCGGCAGACCAGCGCCTCAAGAGCGCGGCGCGCGGCGTCGAGTTCCTCATCGTCAACAGCGACCCCAGAGCCACCGCCTGGCAGGCGGCACCGCCGGCCCTCGCGCGGACCGGCCTGCAACACCTTGCGAACGCCGCCTTCCTCACCGGTCCGATCGCCAGCCTCAACCCGATCTGGAAGCAGTACGGCGTGGGCATCCAGGTGAGCAGCACCGGCCAGGTGGCACACAGCAACCTGCTCTACTTCATCGACCCAAAGGGCCGCGTTGCCTACCGCGCCACGCCCTACGCGAACGAGGCGCACAACGGCACCTACCACCTCGCCCCCGCGCTCCAGCAGCGCTGGGCGGACGGGATCGCCACCTACCTCCGCGCGCTCGCGCCCGCGTCCTCCTCGCATCGCTAGCTCCCCTGGGGAAGCACGGGGAGCTTCGGATAGGCGATGTGGGCGCGCAACAGCCGGTTGGCCGTATCGATCTCGGCGTGCAGCTTCGCCCGGTCCTCAGCGGCGTAGCGCTCCGCCTTGTCCAAGGTGGCGAGCGCCTTGGCCTTGGCCGTTGGGGCGGGCCGGTCGACCAGGGTCTCGATGGCGATGATCGCGGCGAGCGCGTCCGAGGTCGTCCATGTCGTCACGGTCGTGACGGCCTGAGACAGTTCGCGCCCCGGCGCCGATCCCGGAGTCTCGATGCCAGAGAGGTTGAAGATGTCGTTGTTCGTGAACGAGCACGCCGCCTGGTCGTCGCGGAGCAACCCGGGGATGCGCATCCGGTTCGAAGCCGCAAGGCTCGGTGACTGCGCATCGTGGTAGAGCCGGAACGCCTCGCCCACCGAGAACGTGCACGAACCCGCGTCGGTGTTGATCGCTTGGACGACCGAGTTCTCCTGGGCGATCGCTGCAGCACGTGAGGTGTGCTGGGGCAGATCGGTGACCACCGTGACCGCCAGGATCGCCGCGACGACAAGCGCCAGGAGCGAGCCACGCCGGCGATACCAGACCCGACGCTCCTTGGCCGGGCGGTGCGGGTCGAGACCGAAGCCGACGACAGCACCGATGCGCGAAGGACGATCCGTCACGTTCTGCTCACTCATCGCCGGGCACCCATGGTCTCGTCCCACCCATCTTGTTGCCGAACCCCCGACTCGGTGGCCCGAAGCCGCGGCGCCGCTCCTCGCGCACGAGGCGGCGGAGCTCGGTGTCGGGTCGATCGCTGTCGTCCAGCCATATGCGCAGGGTCACGAAGATCACCGGCAAGAACGCCGCCGCCGCCGCGAGGAACACGACCCCGCTCATGATCTGCTGGTCGGTCACCACGAGCGCCCGATTGACGTGCGAACCGCTGTAGACCGGATACCAGTTCGTCGAGAAGGCCGCGACGTACGACACGATCCAGCTGGCCCACATCGTGAGGGCCGCCAAGAGCGCCCGAGCGGGACCGGGTGCGAGCCGCGGCGAGAGCGGCGGGCTGTCGATCAGCTCGAGCCACAGGCCGACCCCCGCCGGCACGAGGGTGACCACCTCGGCGATCACGACCACGCGGTGATCGACGAGCATGTCGACCGCCACGGGCAGGCGCCAACCGATCGTCGCCGCGAGCTCCAACCCGAAAAATCGCGCCGCTCGGGCGAAGCTGGCATGCCGACGGCGGTGCTCGCCGAGCCGCTCGGCGAAGCGTCGCGTCGCAGCGGACCACGTGAGGGGCCCCGCCGCGACGATCGCCGGCGGCACCACGAGTGCGAGCACGACGAACTGGATGACCTCGAGGTAGCCGTGACGCCCCATCCCCGTGATCACCGGCGGGCACAACACGATCACGAAGGCGAGCAGGCCCCCGATTCCAGCCAAGCGCCGCACCAGCGACGCCCAGGCCGGGCGAACCGCTACCGGCTCGGGTGCCGTTGGAAGAACGCCCAGAAGCACACCGCCACGAGCGTCCCGATCGGGATCGCGAACGTGAGCACCTGAGCTCCGAGCATCGAGCTCGCCGCAACCATCATCCCCGCCCTCCCGGCCGACGAGCCCCGCCAACGACGGATCTCTCTCCTGCCCACGCCACACTACCGCTGCCGCCTTCGATCGCTGCCCGTCCCACCCGCGAACCCTCAGCTCACACGAGGTAGAACAGGGCCCAGAAGCACACGGCCACGATCGCAAGGAAACCCCAGAACACCGTGCAACCCTCGACGCTCGCGCGGAACAGGCG
>JAJYGM010000383.1 GCA_021785095.1 Actinomycetes bacterium | reverse complement strand
GTCGGCCACCGTCGTGGTCCCCGAGCGCGCGAGCTCCGCGAGCCCGACCAGCGCGGCGGCGTGGACGTCCTCCGGACGCATCCGCGCCCAGACCGGATAGAGCGTCTGCAGCCACCCGAACAGGCCCTCGTCGACCGCCCGGCCTCGAGTGAGCCACTGGTAGAGGTGGTGGTGGGTGTTGACGAGCCCTGCCGTCACGAGGCACCCTCGGCAGTCGATCACGTCGTCATCCGCGATCCCGCCGACCGCCCCGACCGCGACGATCCGGCCGTCGACCACGGCGATGTCAGCCTCGCGGACGACGGGGGGGAGCTCGTGCCCGAGGTTGCGATCCGGGCTCGGCGAGCGCTGCTCGGAGCGAACCAGGGGGGTACGAGCCGGTTGCCGAGGCGTTGCGATCCAACCGCCCCGAAGCACCGTTCGAGGTGGGGTCGGGCTCGCCTGGTTCATCGCGCCGACTCCTCCGGCGGGTACGGGTCCGCCAGCGGTGCCTCCGGCGGCGGGGTGCCCCCTTCGCCCACGGGGTCGATGACGCCTTCGGGCGCACGACCAACGATCTCGCGGTAGGAGAGCGGGTCGGTCGCGCCCTCCGTGGAGAGCACGACCGCGGCGGTATCGTCGCGGAGTCCGAGAGCCTCGCGCCAAGGCCCAGCCTCGGGGGTTCCGACCAGTTCCAGGAGTCCGCCCAGTGCTGCCGCGCCCGTCTCGCCGGCCACGACACCTGCGTCGGCGAGCACGCGCATTGCCTCGCGAGCTCGATCGTCTGGGATCGCGACGAGGACATCGACCCCACCGGCGACGAGCGGCCAGGCGGCGAGGGAGGGCGTCTCGCAGTTCAGGCCCACCATGATCGAGGGGCGAAAGTCCGTGAGCGTCCGTGGTCCCCCGTGGCGCACCGACGCGAGCATGGAGTCCGCTCCGACGGGTTCCACGCCGAGCAGGATGGGCGCGGCGGCTGCGTTCGGACTGCGGTAGTGACGGACCGCAGCCGCGGCGAGTGCTCCAACACCGATGGGGAGCACCACGAGGCCGGGAACGCTACCGAGCTTGCCGAGCTGCTCGTCGAGCTCCGCGAAGAGCGTGTCGTATCCGTCACTCACCCACCTCGGTATCGTGTCGTAACCTGGCCAGGATGTGTCCGCGACGACCAGCGTCCGACCGCTGGCGTCCGCCTCGCCGTCCTGCGCCGCCACCGCGACCGCTCTGTCGTACTCGCCATCCACGACTGCGCACGTCGCACCCTCCGCCTGGACGGCGGCGATCCGGGCTGCAGCGGTGCCCCGCGGGACGTAGATCCTGCAGGCGACGCCGAGCCAGCGCGCAACCGCGGCGACTGCTCTGCCATGGTTCCCGTCGCTCGCTGCGACCAGCGCAAGCCCGGGGAGTCGGCTCGTCAGCGCACGGAGACGGTCGAGGCTGGACCACGACTCGAGGGGCAGGTCGAAGCGCTGCTCGAGGAGCCTTGCGATCGCCCACGAGGCGCCGAGCACCTTGAACGACGGAAGGCCGAACCGCGCCGATTCGTCCTTCGCGAACAACTGGTCGATGTCCAGCCGTCTCGCCACTTCGGCGAGGGGACGGAGCGGCGTCACGCGGTAGCCAGGCAGCCTGCGGTGGAAGGCGAGCGCCTCGCCCGACGGAGGGTCGACCGCGGCTCCACGGAGACTTCCAGGTGTGACCAGCGGGTTCCGAATGGCGTCTTGGACGATCACCTCACCGTAGTGGCGGGATCAACAAAGTGTCAAGATTGGGGCGCGGGTTGTGGATGGTCATCGCACCGTGCTGACCTGCACGGTGACCCGCGTGGCACCAGCCTCGAACGCGTCGGAGAGCACGGTGGCGATCGCTTGGACCACGGCGAGGGACTCCCCGGTCAGGGTGTCGCCGAAGGGCCCCACGTCGACCGCCGCCCCGGAGCGGCGAGCCGCCGCACTCGCAGCTTCGACGTGGGGACCACGGCTGCCCGGCACGAACGGCTCGACGGTGACTTCCGCACGGAGCTCCACGGCGTGAGCGTATCGCTCGCCGCAGCGCCCGGGAGGCCCGGCCTCGCCTGTCCACGGGCGTCCTCGCCGACCGGACCACGCCCGGCCTCGCGCCCCGACGCGCCTGCGCCTGACGTCGTCCACCCGACGTCACCCGTCGTCGTGGAGGGACGATCCGCGCCTCGGGTACCGTCCGCCTGCGGGCCCGCGCGTTGACAAAAGGTTGAAATTCGCGCGACCATCGGGCGATGGGGGTCGACCGTTTCCATGGAGCGGCGCAGGTGGGCGGGGGACACGAGCACGCTGTCCACTCCCCGGATCCTGCCCGACGCCCACGCGGAGGGGGCGAGCGGCGGTGACACCGGTCGCATGACGGTCTTCGTGGCGACCTCCGTCGGTGAGGCCCTGGACGCGCTGACGGCGAGCAAGCCACCGGAGATCCTGGCTGGTGGGACCGACCTCATGGTCGAGGTGAACTTCGGACGGCGTCGCCCCGACGCGATCGTCTCGATCGGTCGGATCGCGTCGCTGCGGCGCTGGCGGTGCTCCGGGGAGGGGGACGCGTCGGCGGACGGTGAACCCCCCGAACAGCGGGAGCTCGACGTGGACGGCGTGAGGAGCGCCGGTGTCGTCGAGGTCGGGGCCGGCGTGACGTACCGACAGATGACCGAAGAGGCACTCGCCGGCCTCGTGCCCGCGCTCGCCCAGGCAGCGCGGACGGTCGGTTCGCCCCAGATCCGGAACGCCGGCACCCTCGGCGGGAACCTCGCGACCGCGTCCCCCGCCGGAGACACGCTCCCGGTCCTGCTGGCACTCGACGCGGAGGTCGTCGTTGCGCGTGCGGATGGATCTCGGCTCCTCCCGGTGCGGGAGCTGGTCCTCGGGCCGAAACGGAGCGCGCTCGCGCCGGGAGAGCTGATCGTCGCAGCTCGGCTGCCCGCCCGCTTCGGTCACCAGGAGTTCGTGAAGGTCGGGACGCGCAACGCCATGGTGATCGCAACGGCGAGCGTGGCGCTGGTCGTGTCGTGGGAGCCGCTCGACGTCCGGGTCGCGCTCGGCTCGGTGGGACCCACGCCGCTCCGGGTCCCCGCGGCCGAGGACTACGCATGCGCCCGTCTCGACGCGGCGAGCGGCGAGCTCCGCGGTGGTCGGGCGGACCTCGAGCGCTTTGCCGAGCTGGTCCGCGCCGCTGCCCGGCCGATCGACGACCACCGCTCGAGCGCCCGCTACCGCCGGCATGCGGTCGGCGTGTGTGCCGAGCGGGCCCTGCAGCGAGCGATGCGCTCCCGGCAGGTGACCCTCGGCGCCGGGGGAGATCGCGTGCGGGTGGGAGCACAGATGCTGCCCGAGGGCGAGTCACCGAGCGAGGGGGCACGATGGGCTACCAGCTGAGGGTGAACGGCGTCCACCGGGAGGTCGAGAGCGAGTGGCTCGGGGAGAGCCTTCTCTGGGTGCTGCGCGAGCGTCTCGGGCTCATGGGGTCGAAGAACGCCTGCGAGCAGGGAGAGTGCGGCTCGTGCTCCGTGCTCCTGGACGGTGTGCTCGTCTGCTCCTGTCTGGTTCTCGCAGCGAGCGCGCCGGGATGTGAGGTGGTGACCGTGGAGGGCATCGCCGCCACCTCCGAGCCGGCGCTGGGCTCGGAGCTGAGCGACGTGCAGCGGGCGTTCGTCGAGGCGGGGGCCGTCCAGTGC
>JAJYGM010000210.1 GCA_021785095.1 Actinomycetes bacterium | reverse complement strand
GATGGTCCTCGACGAGCCCACCAATCATCTCGACGCTCCTGCCAAGCGATGGCTGATGGGACAGCTCGACCGCTTTTCGGGGGCCCTGCTGCTCGTGAGCCACGATCTGACGCTCCTCGACCGGTCGATCACGAAGGTGCTGCACCTCCAGCGTGGCGCGCTGCAGGAGTTCAAGGGCACCTACAGCAGCTATCGCCTACAGCTGGCCGCACGCGAGGACCAGCAGGACCGATTGGCCGCGCGCCAGGAGCGAGAGGTGAAGCGCCTGTCCACGCTCGCCGACACCATGCGCGGCGGCACCGCCAGGCGAGCGCGGACGGCCAGATCCTTGGACACCCGCGTGGAGCGCTTGAAGAAGCACCAGACGGCCCGCGCGACGCGTGAGCGGCACAGCCGCTTTCGCCTCCCACTCCCCGCGCGCGCCGGTGAGACGCCGCTCGAGATCCGCGGCCTCGCCGTCTCCTACGGTCCGGCGCGCGTCCTCCACGAGGTCTCCATGGCGCTGCACCGCGGAGACCGTGCCGTCGTGGTGGGGCGCAACGGCGCGGGGAAGTCGAGCCTCCTGCGGTGCGTGGCCGGCATGCAGCAGCCAACGACCGGCGAGGTGGTCCTCGGGCAGAACGTCAGTCTCGGCTACTTCGCCCAGGAGCACGAGCAGGTCGACCTCGACAAGCGCGCGATCGACAACATCGACGACACCTTCCTCGTCGCCGAGGCGGACCGGCGCGCGCTGCTCGGCTCGTTCGGGCTCTCCGGAGAGCTCGCCACGCAGCTCGCGGGCAGCCTGTCGGGAGGCGAACGCGCCAAGCTCGGGTTGGCGATGCTCGCGGCCGGTTGGGCGAACGTCCTCGTGCTCGACGAGCCGACCAACAACCTCGACCCGCCGTCCGTCGCGGCCGTCGCCTCGATGCTCAGCGCGTGGCCGGGCACGGTCGTGGCGGTGAGCCACGACAGGAGCTTCGTGGAGGCGCTCGAGCCGACGCACGCACTCCTCCTTCCCGAAGAGCGCTTCGACTACTGGCGTGACGACCTCCTCGACGAGGTACAGCTTCGCTGAGATCGCCAAGCGCCTGACGGCAGGGCGCTACTACACGTGCACGTCGTGCCGGGACGCCGCCGTGTCACTCGGGCGACCTCTCGTCACCGTCACCGCGACGCGCTCACATGCGCTCCGGCGCCTCGATGCCGAGCAGGCCGAGACCTTCGGCGAGCACGCGTGCCGTCGTCTCGACGAGGGCGAGACGACTTCGCCGCGTCGCCTCGTCCGGGGCTCGGAGGACCGGGCACCGCTCGTAGAAGGTGGTGAACGTCGTGGCGAGGCCGTAGAGGTAGGCGCACAGCTTGGACGGCGACGACGCTTCGACCGCGTCCTGGATGGCCGACGCGTACCCGAGCAGCCCGAGGCCGAGCGCGCGCTCCTCGGGGGTCGCGATCACGATCGCCGACGCTTGCTCGGCCACCTCGTGCGTGCCCGCCTCTGCGACGGTGGGCGCGTCCGAGGCTGCACGCCGGAAGATCGACTTGATCCGCGCGTGCGCGTACTGCAGGTACGGCCCGGTGTCCCCTTCGAAGCTCAGCATGCGGTCCCAGTCGAACACGTAGTCGCGCACCCGATCCGTCGAGAGGTCGGCGTACTTGACCGCGCCGATGCCCAGTGCATGCGCCACCGCGTGCCGCTCCTCGGCATCCAAGTCGGCGTCGCGCCCGCGCTCGGCCATCGCGTCGGCAGCTCTCGACACTGCTTCGTCGAGCAGATCGACGAGCTTGACCGACGTCCCCGCACGCGTGCGCAGCATCCTGTGGTCGGCGCCGAGCACGCTTCCGAAGGCGACGTGCTCCACGGTCACGCCGTCCGGCAGCCACCCTGCCATCCGTGCCACCTCGAAGCACATCTGGAGGTGCTGGGACTGTGGCGCGCCGACCACGTAGAGAAGCCGAGTGGCGCGGACCGAGTCCACGCGGTCCCGGATGCACGCGAGATCGGTCGCCGCATAGCCGAACCCCCCGTCGGACTTCTGGACGATGAGCGGCAGCGGATCGCCCTCCCTGTTCGTGAAGCCCCGCGGAAAGACACAGAGCGCTCCCTCGTCCTTCACGAGCAGGCCAGCGGCGTCGAGGTCCGCGACGACACCGGGGAGCATCGAGTTGTAGAAGCTCTCCCCCTTCACGTCGTCGTCCGTGAGCAGCACGCCCAGTTTCGCGTAGACCTCGTCGAAATAGGTGATGCTGTGCTCCACGAGGACGCGCCACATGCGCAGCGTGTCCGGATCGCCGCTCTGCAGCAGCACCACCCTTCGCCGGCTGCGCTCCTTGAAGGCGTCGTCG
Organism: Actinomycetes bacterium; assembly: GCA_021785095.1. The sequence goes on along the minus strand of JAJYGM010000210.1, from coordinate 1,356 downwards.
GCGTCGAAGGAGGACCGCGCTGCCTGGTAAAAGCCGGTGAGGTCGCCGACCGAGAGTTCTGCGACCGCCGCCTCCTCGCCGATGTCGGCCAAGTGCTCGATCAGCATCCCGAAGGGCGTTCCCCAGTCGCCCACATGGTTCTCCCGCACGACGTCGTGCCCGAGGTGCCCGAGCATCCGGCAGAGCGCGTCCCCGATCACCGTGGAACGAAGGTGCCCGACGTGCATCTCCTTGGCCACGTTGGGATGGGAGTATGTGACGACGACCCGCTCAGGGCTCGCGGCCGGCTCGACGCCGAGTCGGTGGTCCTCGGCCATCGTGCGGACGCTCCGCTGGACGAACGCCGTCGACACCACGAGGTTCACGAAGCCCGGACCGCTGACCTCGACACGCTCGCAGAGGTCGTCGAGCCTGGCTGCGGCCACGACCGCCTGCGCCACCTCGACGGGTCGGCGGCCGAGCCGCTTGGCGAGCGCCAGCGCGCCGTTCGCCTGGAAGTCGGCCCGGTCCGACGGCCGTAGCACCGGGTCCGAGCCCGGCATGAGCGTGTCGAACGCGCTCTGGAGACGTTCGGAAAGCAGCGCGGCGACACCTGGCATGGCTCATCTTCGCACGGCGAGCGGGCAGCCCAGGCCCGTCACCCCGCCGCAGCGCTGCGGCACCGGGTACGGCCGCTTTCGGCTCGCAGATCGCACCCTCGCTGCGCCGGCCCGAGCGCGGCGGCAGAATGGCCCTATGCCACACCCTGACAGCTTCGGCGCCCGGTCCACGTTCCACGTCGGCGACCGGCGGTTCGAGATCTTCCGCCTCTCCGCCATCGCGGGATCGGAGCGGCTGCCGTACACCATGAAGATCCTGCTCGAGAACCTCCTCCGCCACGAGGACGCAGTGAAGGTCGCTGCCGCGGACATCGAGGCGGTCGCCGGCTTCGGCAGCACGAGGAGCTCTGCGGAGCCGAAGGAGATCGCGTTCACCCCCGAACGCGTGCTGCTCCAGGACTTCACCGGCGTCCCCGCGGTCGTCGACCTCGCGGCGATGCGCGACGCACTGCGCGCGCTCGGTGGGGATCCCGCACGCGTCGACCCGCTCGTCCCCTGCGAGCTGGTCATCGACCACTCCGTCATCGCAGAGCGCTCCGGCGGACCGAGCGCGTTCGAAGAGAACGTCCAGATCGAGTACGGGCGCAACCTCGAGCGCTACCAGCTCCTGCGCTGGGCGCAAAAGGCCTTCGATCGGTTCCAGGTGGTCCCCCCGGGGACCGGGATCTGCCATCAGGTGAACCTGGAGTACCTGGCGCGCGTGGTGTTCGACACCGACGGCGCGGCGTTCCCCGACACCATCGTGGGCACCGATTCG
>JAJYGM010000061.1 GCA_021785095.1 Actinomycetes bacterium | reverse complement strand
CGGACTACGTGGCGGTGACGGACGACGAGGTGGTAGCGGCGGTCCGGCTCCTCGCTCGGACGGAGGGGATTCTCGCTGCGCTCGAGCCTGCGCACGCCCTGGCGTGGCTCGCTCGTGCCGCGGGGCGGGAAGTGCCGCGTGGCGCCACGGTCGTGCTCACCCTGTCGGGCCGGGGCGACAAGGACGTCGCACAGCTGATGGAACGGGGCGAGTGAGCGCCGTGTGGAGGGGAAGGTGAGCACAGCTGGGGTGGCGGTGGGCGAGTCCCGGCGCCTCGAACCTGCGCTGCGGCGACAGCGGGCCCTCGGTCGAAAGCTGCTCGTGCCCTACGTCACCGGCGGGATGCTCACCGACTGGACAACCGTCCTCGCCGCCCTCGCCACCGCCGGTGCGGACGCCATCGAGGTCGGCATCCCGTTCTCGGACCCGATCATGGACGGCCCGGTGATCCAGGAGGCGAGCGACCGAGCGCTCGCTGCCGGCACGACGCCGCAGCTGGTGCTGGCCGCCCTGCGGCATGCCGGCGGGGAGATCGGGGTCCCCCTCGCAGTCATGACGTACTACAACCTCGTCGACCGTGCCGGCCTCGACCGGTTCGCGGCCGATCTCGCGGCGAGTGGAGTCGGCGGTGCGATCCTGCCCGACCTGCCACTCGACGAGTCGGCCCCGTGGCGACGGGCGGCAGCGGCAGCCGGGGTCGACCAGGTCCTCCTCGCCGCCCCGACCACCGGCGAGGAGCGCCTCGCCGCAATCTGCTCCGCCGCGTCGGGCTTCCTCTACGCGGTCGGGCTGATGGGCGTCACGGGCGAGCGGGCCGACCTCGCAACGAGCTCGCTCGACGTCGCGACCCGGGCGTCGCGCTACACCGACCTCCCCGTGCTCGTCGGGGTGGGTATCTCGACGCCGGACCAGGCCCGGCGGGTCTGCGCCGTCGCCGACGGCGTCGTCGTCGGCTCGGCGCTCGTGCGCCGTCTGCTCGAGGGAGGAGGCCCCGAAGCGGCGGCGGCGCTCGTCTCGGAGTTCCGCGAGGCGCTCGACGCCGGCTGAGGCGCCGGTCAGCTCCCGTGGGGCTCAGTCGGCCCTGGCGGTGCGGCTCAGCGAACCTTGCCTGCGGGGGCGGCGAGGAGCGCGGCGAGAGTTGCCTCGCGGGTGGGAGGGGTCTGCGCCTGGACGAGGAGGAAGGCTGCCTCGCGGTGGAGGAGCTGCGCAGGGTCGGTGGCGGCGATCGCTCGCCCGCCCGACGCCGCGACGAGCGCCGTCGCTGCCTGGGACGCGAGGAGCAGGCCGCGGACCCGGTTCGCCCGGAGTGCCTCGAGCAGCTCGATGTCCGGGGTCGAGCCGGGGGGCAGGGCTGCGGTCTCGGTCAGGAGCAGCGCACCCGCGTCCCGACAGTCCCCGAGAGCGGCGGCCAGCTCGGCAGCCGCGCTGGGGTGCCGCTCGGCGAGCAGGCGCGTCGCGCGAGTCGCCACGCCGAGGGCGAGGGAGTTGGGGCTCGCTGTTGCCAGGCGATCGCGCGCGTCGAAGTCCTCTCGCGACTCTTCGCAGACCACGTCCGTTTCGTGCAGTCGGAAGCCCTCGAAGCGCAGCGCGACCGTCCGAGTGGCCCCGAGCACGGCGAGCGGGAGCGGCGCGGCGACGATCCCCGCGAGCGGAGGGGTCACCGCAGGCGCCGGAGCGGACCGCTGCGCCGGCTCGGTGATCGCCGACAGGTCGATGGCGCCCCAGACCACCCGCCCAGTCGGGGCCGACGGGGTGGGAGGCGCGAGCGCGCCGACCACGAGGAGGTCTGCGAGCGTCCACGAGGTGACCCAGGGCGCGATGCCCTCCAGCACGTAACCACCCGCGCCGTGGTCTCGGCCTCGCGCGACGGCTCCGGCGCGGGCTCCTCCTCCGGCGCCACCCGCGCTGCCCTCGCCAGCGGCTCCGGCCTCGTTGCTGCGAACCGGCTTCGCACGGACACCCCCGTCCGGCCTGCGGAGCTGGGAGAACGCGACGGCTGCCAGTGCGTCACCGCTCGTCAGCGCTGCGAGCCAGCGGTCGCGAACCAGGCGGTTCGGGGAGGTCGCGACGAGCCGGAGGGGGCTGTGGTGCTGGTTCCACACGAACGCACTCGCCAGGCAGCCGCCGGCGAGGTGCTCTTGGACCGCCCGGAACGTCACCGGGTCCGCGCCGCCGGGCGCGGCCAGGGCGAACAGGCCTGCCCTGGCGAGCGCGGGGCGCAGCCCGGCGGGAAGCCCCCCGCTCGACTCCGTCTGGAGGGCGTTGGGCCAGAGGAGCGTCTCGGCAAGGTCGGCCGCAGCACCGATGGCCCCGGTGTCGGCGCTCACGCCGTCGGTGCCCCCGCAGCGGGCGGGCACGCCGTCGGCGCCGCCACCGCCGGCCACCCGGCTACGCCGGCCCGCCGGGGGACCGGTCGTGGCGGGGGAGGTGGATGCCCCGACGACGTCCCCCAGCCCGCCGGGCACGCTCCATGCGGCGCCGGATGAGCTCGCGGCGCTCCTGGAGGTCGCGGTAGGTGACCGCCTCGGTGCCCTCGGGGAGCCCGAGGGAGGCAGCCAGGGCCCCCCGGTCGACCTCGAGCCGCCGGGGGTCGATCCCCACCTCACGGGCGATGCGCTCGCCGTAGCGGCGCGAGAAGTACTCCGCCAGGTGGGTCACCTCCGCGAAGAGGTCGATGTCGGGCGCGAGGGTCGCCATCGCGCCGTCGAGGAAGAGCAGGTTCTTCACGAAGAGCATCAGCTCCTTCGGCAGCCTTGCGCCGTAGGAGAGGAGTGCCTTGGTGAGGTCCCGGATCTCACCGGTGAGCTCCTCCGGAGTGAGCTGGGTCGGGTCGATCGGGGGTCGGTCCAGCCCGAGGTCGGCGATGACCTGGCCGATGTCGGTGTCGCGGGGCAGCGCACCGAGGTCGCGCAGCGCGGCGACCTGCGTGCGCACGTCGTTGACCGTGCCGCCGAGCAGCAGCCGCAGGAAGGCGAGGCGCTTCGGTTCCTCGAGCCGCCCGGTGATGCCGTAGTCGAGGAGGGCGACGCGTCCGTCGGGCTGGACGAAGAGGTTCCCACCGTGGAGGTCGCCGTGGAAGACCCCGAACAGCATCGCCCCCTCCATGAACGCGACCATGCCGGCCCGCACCACCTCGGAGGTGTCGATGCCCGCCGCGCGCATGCCCGCCACGTCGTCCCAGGCAAAACCGGCGAGGCGCTCCATCACGAGCATCCGCCGGGTCACGAGCTCCGGGTGCGGCCGCGGCACGACGAGCGCGCGACTGTGGGTCACTGCGAGGACGTGCGCCACGTCGAGCATGTTCTGCGCTTCGAGACGGAAGTCGAGCTCCTCGACGATCGTCTCGGCGAACAGTTCGACCAGGGCCGGGGGGTTCGCGAGCGCGGCGACGGGGATACGTCCGACGAGCGCGGGCGCCATCCAGCTCATCGCCGCGAGGTCGGCTCGGACGAGCGCGGCGACGGTCGGTCGCTGGACCTTGACGACGACCTCTTCCCCGGTGCGCAGGCGGGCCAGGTGCACCTGCGCGATCGACGCCGCCGCGAGGGGGGTCTCGGCGAGCTCGGAGAAGGTGTCCTCGATGGGGCCGCCGAGCTCCTCGGCGAGGATCTGGCGAACCACCTCGAACGGTTCCGCCGGCACGTGGTCTCGGAGCAGCCGGAACTCGGTGACCAGCTCCTCTGGGAAGATCCCGGT
>JAJYGM010000131.1 GCA_021785095.1 Actinomycetes bacterium | reverse complement strand
GCCGTCTTCGCCTCGCTCGTCGAGCCTGCGGTCACCGTCGTCGAGCAGCCGACGGTGGCGATGGGCGAGGCGGCTGTCCGGATCCTGCTCTCGGGCAGTCGCGAGCAGCAGTCGCCGACCCACGTCGTGCTCTCCTCGAACCTCGTGCTGCGCGACTCGCACTGGCGGACCCAGCGCAGCGGGTCCCGGCAGCGCAACGGCAGCGGCGGCGTGGCGAGCCCGGCGGGACCGGACGATCCGCGCGGGCCGGCAGGTGACGGCGTGGCGCCGACCAGCCGGGCACCCGGCGCCGGCACGGCGATGACACGGTCTGCCGCGGCGAGGTCCGCCCCGGCGAGAGCGACTAGGGGAGCACAGCCATGGTAGGGATCGGGATCCTCGGGTGCGGCACGATCGGCCCTCTCCACGCGGAGGCTGCGGCGGGGATCGCAGGTGCGCGCCTCGTCGCAGTTGCCGACCAGCACCTCGAACGAGCGGAGGAGGTCGCACGAGGTGCGGGGGGTGACGTCGTCGCCCGCGGCGACCTCCACGGCCTGCTCGCCGTGCCCGGGGTCGACCTCGTCTGTGTCTGCACACCGAGCGGCACGCACGCCGACCTCGGCTGCGCGATCGCGGAGGCGGGCCGGCACGTCGTGCTCGAGAAGCCGATCGACACCGATCCCGGTGCGGCGGAACGCGTCCTCAAGACCGCGGCGAAGGCCGGCGTCGTGCTGTCGGTCATCGCCCAGCACCGCTTCGACGAAGGGCTCGCCCGCCTGCACCGTGCGATAGGTGCCGGCGAGCTCGGCGAGGTCGTGCTCGGGGAGGGGCGCGCGTGGTGGTACCGGACGCAGGCCTACTACGACGCGGACGCCTGGCGGGGGACATGGGCTCTCGACGGGGGAGCGCTGTCCAACCAGGGCGTGCACCTCGTCGACCTGCTCTTGTGGCTCCTCGGGCCCGTCGATTCGGTGTTCGCCCGCTCGCGTACGGCGGCGCACGCGATGGAGGCCGAGGACGTGATCGTCGCGAGCCTGCGCTTCGCGAGCGGCGCGCTCGGCGCGCTGACGGTCACGACGGCGAGCTACCCGGGCGCGCCCGAGACGATCGCCGTCGCGGGCCCCGAGGCGAGCGTGCTCGTCGAGTCCGGCCGTGTGGTCTCGTGGCGCAGCGCTCGTGGTGCCGACGAGGAGGACGGTGCGGTCGGCCTGCCAGCCGCGTCGGCGGCGCGTGGCTCCCGGGGGCTCGCCGTGGACGCGCACCGCGCCCAGCTGCAAGACGTCGTCGACGCGGTACGCGAGCAGAGGCGCCCGGCGGTGACCGGGGAGGACGGGTGCGCCGCGCTCGCGGTGGTCGCAGCGGCATACGCGTCGGCGCGCGACGGGGGAGACGTCACCGTTGCATGAGCCCGGCGCACCGGCGGCTCCGCGTCCCCGCCTCGATCTCGCGCACCTCCGTCGGCTGCCGCCCGAAGCGCGTCCCGCACTCGATCCAGGTGGGCTGACGGTCGGGATCGTCCACCTTGGCGTCGGCGCGTTCCACCGGGCCCACCAGGCCGTCTACACCGAGCGGGCGAGCGAGCTCTCCGGGGAGACGAGGTGGGGGATCTGCGCGGTCAGCGAGCGGAGCCCGGCGGCGACGGACCTGCTGCGCGCGCAGGACGGCCTCTACTCGCTCCGGCTCGCGACGGCGCACAGCTCGGTGGTGCGCGTGCTCGGCTCGTTGCGCGAGACGCTCCACGCAGGCGGCGAGCCCGAGGCCGTCGTCGCGCGGATCGCGGACCCGTCGGTATCGGTCGTCACGCTCACCGTCACGGAGAAGGGCTACCGCCACGATCCGGCTACGGGGCGGCTCGTCCGGGGAGACCAAGACCTCGCGGCCGACGCCGCCGGCCGGCCCCCCCGGACCGTCGTCGGCCAGGTGGCCCGCGGTCTCGAGGCGCGGCGCCGGCTCGGCTCGGGCCCGCTCGCGGTGTGCTCCTGCGACAACCTCACGGGCAACGGCACGTTGCTCCGGCGGCTGGTCGGCGAGGTGGTCGCCCGCGGCGACTTCGACGACGGGCTCGACGGGTGGATCGCCTCGAGCGTCACGTTCCCGTGCTCGATGGTGGACAGGATCGTCCCGGCGACGACACCTGACGACCTCGCCGTGGCGGCCGAGCTGCTAGGTGTCGACGACAGGGCGGCGGTCGTCGCCGAACCGTTCACCCAGTGGGTGCTGGAGGACGACTTCCGCTGTCCGCGACCGCCCTGGGAGCTCGCGGGCGCCGATTTCGTCGCCGACGTCGCGCCGTACGAGGCACTGAAGCTCCGCGTGCTCAACGGCTCGCACTCCGCGCTCGCCTATCTCGGGGCGCTCGGTGGCTTCGCGACGATCGCGGAGGCGGCGGCACACCCGGGGCTCGAGGCGTTCGTGCGGCGGCTCGTCGACGAAGAGGTCGCGCCGACCCTCGAGCTCCCAGGGTCCGTGGAGCTCGGCAGCTACCGGGACGAGGTGCTCGGGCGGTTCGCCAACCCGGTGCTGCGCCACCGCTGCACGCAGGTCGCGTCGGACGGCTCGCAGAAGCTCGGCCCGCGCCTGCTCGGGACCGTGCGAGACCGCCTCGCGGTGGGGGCTTCGCCGCGCTGCGCGCTGCTCGTCGTCGCGGCCTGGGCGCGGGTCCTCGCCGTCGGCGTGGACGACCTCGGCCGCGCACTCGACGTGCCGGATCCGCTCGCCGGCCGCGTGCGGGCACTTCTCGGCGAGCCTGGGACCGGTGCAGATGCGGCCGAGCGGCTGCTCGGCCTGCGCGAGGTCTTCAGCGAGGATCTCGCCGGCGACGACCGCGTCCGCGGCCTGCTCGCCGAGTCGTTCGCCGCGCTCGCGAGCGCGCCCGCTCTCGACGTCGCGACGGCCTTCGCCTGCTAGGCGGACCCGCCGAGCCCGGCTAGCGGAGCCGCCCGAGGAGATCGCCCGCGTCGTCGAGAGCGGAGGCGAGCGCGCCGGCGGCGTCGTCGTCGTCGAGCACCGCGAGCAGCACGGGACGGCCTGCGTCGCGCATCGCGAGCACGGTCCCGAGGGACTGGGCCTGGAAGAACCGGTCGTCGTACTCGCCGACGGGGACGGTCGGCAGGCGACGCACCGCGACGCGCAGCGACAGAAGATCGGGCGGCCCGTCGACCTGGCTCTGCTCGGTCGAGTGGTAGTCGCGCGGTCCCGAGCGGATCTTGAGCGGCACGCCGACGATCGTGCCTGCGAGCCGGCGCATCGCGCCCCGCAGACCGTCCCAGCCGGCACCCACCGGGTCCCCGTTCACGGTGAGGTCGAGGTAGGCAAGGGACTTCGCGTCACGAAGGGCGGACACGACGGCCGCGATCTGCGTGCCCGCGGCACTGGCGGGGGTCGTCGAGACCACTGACGAGCCGGTGGCTGCGGGCGGGAGCGAGCGCAGGGCCGCGAGAGTGCCGGCGGCACGCGCCGCGTCCTCGCGCAGCCCGGGGTCGAGCGCTCCGAGCCAGAGCACTCCGACCGCGGTCGCAGCGGAGTCCCCGCCCGTCGTGAGCGGCACGAGGTCCGCCGTCGGGAACGGAAGAGGCCCGGGCGCGTCGCGCAGCTCGCGCGCGTAGCGCTTGTACGACTCGACGCCGGGCTGGCCTGCGAAGACGAGACCTGCGAGGTAGCCGACGGCTGCGACCGTGAGGCTCCAGCCCGTGAAGAGCCGGGCAGCGCCGGCGAGGCGAGCGAC
>JAJYGM010000553.1 GCA_021785095.1 Actinomycetes bacterium | reverse complement strand
GATGGTGAGGGCGATCTCGTTGGGCGTCTTCTGGCGGTTCGCTCCCTCGACCAGAGAGATCATCCGGTCGAGGAAGGTCTTGCCGCGCTCGGCGGTGATCCGCACGACGATCCGGTCGGAGAGGACCTTGGTCCCACCGGTGACGGCCGAGCGGTCCCCGCCCGACTCGCGGATCACCGGTGCCGACTCGCCGGTGATCGCCGACTCGTCGACCGAGGCGACCCCTTCGACGATCTCCCCGTCGGAGGGAATGACGTCTCCCGCCTCGCACACGACGCAGTCGCCCCGTGCAAGGTCCGAGGCCCGGACCCTGGACTCCGCCCCGTTCGCGTCCAGGCGCCGCGCCCCGGTCTCCGAGCGCATCCGCCGGAGCGTGTCCGCCTGCGCCTTGCCCCGGCCCTCAGCCATGGCCTCGGCGAAGTTGGCGAAGGTGACGGTGAGGAAGAGCCAGACCGTGATCGACCAGCTGAACAGGGTCGGGTGCGCGACCGATTCGACGAACGTCACGACGGTGCCGACGAGCACCACGAACATGACGGGGTTCTTCACCTGTGTCCGGGGGTGGAACTTCTTCAGGGCTTGGACGACGGCGTAGCGGAGGATCTCCCGGTCGAAGAGCCCGCGCTGGCCGGCCACCCCGCGCGGGGCCGGCCCCGGCTGCGGGGCTGTCACCGGCCCTGCCGGACCTCCGGACGAGGGCGCGGGCGCCACGGAGGCCGTGTCGGTCATCGCAGGAGCCTGCCGGCGAGGACGTGGCCGACGTGCGAGAGCGCGGGAACGACCGAATAGAACTTGTGGCTCAGGGCTGTCGCGATCGGTCCGAGGGCCACGGCGGGGAAGAAGACGAGTGCCCCCACGATGATGATCACCCCGATGAGCAAGCCGACGAACATGGTGTTGTCCGTACGGAACGTGCCAGCCGAGGCAGGGACCGTCTTCTTCGCGGCGAGCGCGCCGGCCAAGCCGAGTGCCGGCACCATGACAGCGAACCGGCCGAGCAGCATGGCAATCGCACCCATGACGTTGTAGAAAGCGTGGTTGCCTGTCAGCCCGGCGAAGGCCGAGCCGTTGTTGTTCGACTGGGACGTGAAGGCATAGAGGATCTCGCTGAAGCCGTGCGGACCGCCGTTGAGCGGCCCGGCCCGGCCCGCATGGATGGAGACCGCGATGCCGGTGAAGACGAGCACGACGACGGGCATGACGAGGATCCCGAACCCCGCGAGCTTGACCTCGCGCGCCTGGATCTTCTTCCCCAGGTACTCGGGCGTCCGGCCGATCATGAGACCGCCGATGAAGACCGCCACGATCGCGAAGAGCAAGATCGTGTACAGGCCCGTGCCGACCCCGCCCGGGCTGACCTCGCCGAGCATCATGCCGGTCAGCGGCCCGAAGCCGCCCATGGCGTTGTAGGAATCGCTCGCGCCGTCGACGGCACCGTCAGAGGTCTGCGTCATCGAGACGTTGAACAAGGCGCTGGAGGTGTCGCCGAAGCGGACTTCCTTCCCCTCCATGTTCCCGGTCGGCTGGGCGGTGACGCCGGCCGCCGCGACGGCAGGGTTCGGCTGGTGCTCGGCATAGGAGGTGAACCCGACCCACGCACCGAAGATGATCACCATCGCGCCGAGCACCGCCGCGCCGTGGCGGACGCTCCCCACCATCTTCCCGAAGGTGTAGGTGAGCGAGAAGCCGATGCTGAGCGTGAGAAAGATGTAGAGGAGGTTCGTGAGCCCGGTCGGGTTCTCGAAGGGGTGGGCGAGGTCGGCGTTGAAGAACCCGCCGCCGTTGGTCCCGAGCTGCATGATCGACCCCATGAACGCGGCGGGGCCGCGGGGAATGGTCTGGGTCACGTGGTTCAGCGCGTCGTGGACCGTTACCGGCCCGGCCAGGGTCATCACCGCCCCCTGGCTCACCAGCACGATGCCGGCGAGGAACGCGACGGGCAGAAGGACGTAGAGCAAGCACCGGGTGATGTCGACCCAGAAGTTGCCGATGGTGTCCGATCCCTTCCGGGAGAACCCGCGGATGAGGGCGACGGCCGCCGCGATCCCGACCGCGGCGCTCACGAACTGCTGCACCTGGAGGACGCCGATCTGGGAGAAGTACGACATCGTCGTCTCGCCGCCGTAGTTCTGCCAATTGGTGTTGGTGACGAACGAGACGATGGTGTTGAAACTCAGAGCCGGCGGCACGGCACCGAGGTGCTGGGGGTCGAGCGGCAGGGACCCCTGGATGCGCACGAGCAGGTACCCGAAGAGGATGAAGGCGGCCGAGAAGACGAGAAGTGAGCCGGTGTAGCGCTTCCACGTCTGCTCCCGGTCGGGTCCGGTCCCCAACACCGCGTAGATCGGCCGCTCGATGAAACCGAGGAAGTGCACCCGTGTCTCGAACACGGCAGCCATGTACGAGCCCAGGAACCGCCACGCAAGGCCCAGGGCGACCACGAGGACGACGATCGTCCAGAAGAAGCCCATGTCTCTGCGCCCTCTTCGCTCAGCCCGTGGTCCTCAGAACCACTCGGGCTTGAAGAGCGCGACGCCGATGTAGACGAACACGGCGATCGACACGGCGAGCAGGACGCCCTGGACGACGGTCATACCCGGTCGAGCGCCCAGACGAGCCCGAGCATCGCGCCGAAGAACACGAGCGTGCCCACGACCACCAGGAAGTCACCCATGCATCGAGTGTGCGCCCGGCGCCGTGAACGCGGCGTCAACATCGGACCGCTGACCGTAAACAGAGCGTTAACGAGTTGACGAAGGCACGCCTGCGGCTGGTCCGGAGGTCACGCGCGAGGCTGGACCCGCTCCTCGAGCTCCCACGGAGAGCCGTGGGCGTTCAGCAGGTCGAGGAACGGCTCGGCAGGAAGCGCCTCGGGCCCGAGCACGCCGGCGCCGGCCCATGCACCCGTGTCGAGCAACTCCAGCGCCACGATCGGGTTGACAGCCGTCTGCCACACGACCGCCTGCGAGCCGAACCCGGCCATCGACCACTCGTTGTCGACGGCGTGGTAGAGGTAGACCTCACGTGGCGATCCGTCGGTGCCCGTCCCTCGCACCCACGTCCCCGCGCACGTCACGCCCGACATCAGCTCGCCGAGCGACGCCGGGTCGGGCAGGCACGCCGCCACCACGTCGCGCGGGGACACGTCCAGCTCGCCGACCCTGACCGGCGAGGTCGAGTCCAGCCCCAGTCTGTGCAGCGTCCGCAGCACCTCGATGAACTCGTGCCCGAGCCCGTACTTGAACGTCACGCGGCCCGCATCGAGCCACCGGGGAACGAGCAGCACCTCCTCGTGCTCGACGTTGACGCACTCCAAAGGGCCGATCCCTGCGGGGAACGAGAACACCTCAGGCTCGCTGAAGGGCTCGGTGACGTACCACCCCCTGGCGCGCTCCCACACGACAGGGGGGTTGAGGCACTCTTCGATCGTGGTCCAGATCGAGAACGTGGGGGCGAAGTCGTACCCTCGCACCGTCAGGTTGGCTCCGTCGCGCACGCCGATCTCGTCCATCGTCGAGAACAGGCGGTCGGCGGCGTACCGGGCGAAGACGTCCGACAGCCCGGGCTCCACGCCGATGCCGCACAGGGCGAGCTGACCTCGGCGTTCCCACTCCTCGGCCATTGCGAACTGCTCGTCGCCGAGCTTGACGCCAGGGGTGTGGAACGGGTCCTCCGGGTGGGGACGGGAGAGCGACATGGCCATGTCGAGGTAG
>JAJYGM010000399.1 GCA_021785095.1 Actinomycetes bacterium | reverse complement strand
CGCCCACCTCGGCCGAGGTTCTCACGTCCGGGGCCACGGCCGGATCGCAGGGGGCTTCCGCGGTGGAGGACCGCCCGGGTCTCGGAGCGCTCCGACGTGGGGGTGCCTCGTCCCGCCCCGCGTCAGGTCCCGCTCCGGATCTTCGTTCCGCCCCTCCCGCGTTTCCCGGCTCTCCCGGCGCGGCCACCACTCCCGGCCCGCATGCCCCTCCCGGCCCGGCCATGAGCACGCCCTCGCCGGTCCCTCCCGGCCCGCATCTGCCCCGTCCGGCGCCCGCGCCGGCCAGCGTCGCTTCCTTCGCCGACAGCTCGCCGGCCCCTGACAGGGACCGCATCGTCGAGGCGTGGGGCGACCACGTACTGCGGGGCCTCCCCGCCCGGGCGAAGGCGCTCTTCAGCTCCGGGAGGTTCGTCGCCGTCGAGGGGCGCACGGCGACGTTCGCGCTGCCGAACGCGGCCCACCGTGACCGGTGCGAGGAGGTGGTCGGGATCGTCGAGGAAGCCATCGGCAAGCACTTCGGCACGCGCGTCTCGCTCGAGCTGACGGTCGAGGAGTCCGCCGCGCCAGCGACTGCGGGGGGAACCCGGACGGGCCCCGCGGTCGCCGGCATGCTCGGCCCGGAGGACGAGGTCGACCCCGACCAGCCCTCGGGCTCGCTCCAGGCAGTCGCAGAGGCGCGCCTTCTCGAAGCCTTCCCCGGCGCCGAGGAAGTCTGACCGGATGTACACGGGCTCGCTGAGGGCGCTCATCGACGAGCTCGGCCGGCTGCCGGGGATCGGCCCGAAGTCGGCGCAGCGGATTGCGTTCTTCGTCCTCAAGGTCCCCAACGAGGACGCCCGTCGCCTCGCTGACGCGATCGTCGCGGTGAAGGAGCGGACGACGCTGTGCGAACGCTGCTTCAACGTGGCGGAGTCGGGCAACCTCTGCGACGTCTGCGACGACACGCGCAGGGACCATCACGTGGTGTGCATCGTGGAGGACCCCCGCGACATCGTGGCGGTCGAGCGGACCCACCAGTTCCGCGGCCGCTACCACGTGCTCCACGGCGCGCTGAACCCGCTCGAAGGTGTCGGCCCCGATCAGCTGCGCGTCCGGGAGCTGGTCGCTCGCGTCGACGCCGAAGGGATCACCGAGGCGATCCTCTGCACGAACCCGAACCTCGAGGGCGAGGCGACGGCGATGTACCTGGCCCGCCTGCTCGCCCCGCTCGGGATCACGGTCACCAAGATCGCGAGCGGCCTTCCCGTCGGGGGCGACCTCGAGTACGCGGACGAGCTGACGCTCGGCCTGGCGATCGAGGGCCGCCGCGCCGTCGTTCCGTGACCACGGGCGGCTCCCACGAGGAGCTCCTGTTGTGGCTCGTCCGCCACGCGAAGGCCGCGCCCGATCCGCCGGCGGGCGGCACCGACCACGAGCGTCCGCTCGCTCCGAGGGGGAGGCGTGACGCCGCCGCGCTCGGCCTCCGGCTCCGCGCGGGCGACCTCGGCTTCGGCGACGCGTCCCTCCCCGGGCTCGTGCTCGCGTCGAGCGCCGCCCGCACGACCGAGACGGCCGAGAAGGTCGCCGCCGCGCTCGGAGCGCCCCTCGAGCGGCGGCGAAGCCTGTACTACGGCTCCCCGACAGACGTGCTCACCGAGCTGCGCACGCTCGACGAGAGCCTGCGGTCGGTCATGGTCGTCGGGCACAACCCGGCCACCCACGAGCTCGCCCTGGCGCTCCTCGCCGGAGACGACCGCGCAGGGCGCGCGGCGCTCGCCTCGTTCCCGACGTGCGCGATCGCGCTGTTGCGCGCCGGGGTCACGCGATGGTGCGACCTCGCGAGCGGGGCTGCGACCCTCGCGGGGTTCGCGCGTCCGCCCTACGACGGGTGACTCACTCCCACTCGATGGTGCCGGGCGGTTTGCTCGTGACGTCGAGGACGACGCGGTTCACGTGGGGCACCTCGTTCGTGATGCGCGTGGAGATCCGCTCGAGCACGTCGTAGGGGAGGCGCGCCCAGTCCGCCGTCATGGCGTCCTCGCTCGTGACGGGCCGGAGCACGACCGCCTGTCCGTAGCTTCGACCGTCGCCTTGGACCCCGACCGACCGGACGTCGGGGAGGAGCACGACGGGGAACTGCCAGACCGCCCGGTCGAGGCCGGCCGCGGTGAGCTCGTCGCGGGCGATGGCGTCGGCCCGGCGAAGGATGCCGAGCCGTTCCTCGGTCACCTCGCCGACGATGCGGACCGCGAGCCCGGGGCCGGGGAACGGGTGGCGCCACACGATCATCTCGGGCAGGCCGAGCTCGAGCCCGAGCGCGCGGACCTCGTCCTTGAAGAGGTGGCGGAGCGGCTCCACGAGGGTGAAGCCGAGGTCGTCGGGGAGGCCGCCCACGTTGTGGTGGGACTTGATCGTGGAGCCCGCGGTGCCGGCGCCGCGTGGGCCTCCGGACTCCACGACGTCGGGGTAGAGCGTGCCCTGGACCAGGTGCTCGGGGCCGCCGCCCTCCGCCTCGACCTCGCGGGCCGCGTGCTCGAAGGCGCGGATGAATTCGCGCCCGATCACCTTTCGCTTCGCCTCGGGGTCGACGACCCCTCGCAGCGCCGCGAGGAACGCTGCGCGCGCGTCGACGATCTTCAAACGGATCCCGGTCGCGGCGACGAAGTCGCGTTCCACCTGCTCGGCTTCGCCGAGCCGGAGGAGGCCGTGGTCCACGAACACGCACGTGAGCCGGTCGCCGATCGCCCGATGGACCAGTGCGGCGGCGACCGCGGAGTCGACGCCTCCCGACAGCCCGCAGATCGCCCTGCCGTCCCCGACGGCCTCGCGCACCTCGTCGACGGCCGCGTCGAGGACGCTCGCGGTGGTCCACGACGGCTGGATCCCCGCCGCCCGGTACAAGAACCGCTCGATCACCTGCTGGCCGTGAGCGGTGTGGTGGACCTCGGGGTGCCACTGCACGCCGCAGAGCGTCCCGTCGGCCGTCTCGAACGCCGCGATCTCTGTCTCGCTCGACCACGCCGTCGGGCGCAGCCGCTCGGGGAGCGCCATCACGGCGTCGCCGTGCGACATCCACACCTCCTGGGATGCCGGCTGCCCCTCGAACAGCCTCGCGTCGGGGTCGACGGTCACCTTGGTGCGCCCGTACTCCCGGCGCTCCGCACGCGCGACGTCGCCGCCGAGGGCCTGGGCCAGCGCGTGGAAGCCGTAGCAGATGCCGAGGACCGGCACACCCGCGTGGAGGAGGCCCGGGTCGATGGACGGCGCCCCGGGCTCGTAGATGCTGGAAGGCCCGCCGGAGAGGATCACGGCTGCCGGCTGACGCCCGAGGACCTCCGCGGCGGAGGCAGTGTGGGGAACGATCTCCGAGTAGACCCTGGCCTCACGGACGCGGCGCGCGATCAGCTGCGCGTACTGGGCCCCGAAGTCGACGACGACGACAGGGCGTGCCATCGGCGAAGTATGTCAGTTGACCGGTCTCCCAGAGACGCTCTGCAGCGTGCGTGCTCCTGCGCTGGTGCTCACTCAAAGCGCCTTGCGCCTCAGGGACCTCGGAGCACGAGTTCGGTGCCCTCTCGGCGAGGTACCTGCCAGCGCGCCCGCATCCCACGCGCTGCTGCTCGCGCGACCCGCCCTTGCGTCGTCGGACCGGACAGTCCACAGTTACGTGGAGAGCGTCTGGAAATTGTAGGTTGTGGCTCGTGGCCTGTGCGCTCCGAACCGGCCGGCGCAGAGAGG
>JAJYGM010000322.1:15118-17501 GCA_021785095.1 Actinomycetes bacterium | reverse complement strand
GTACCGCTCGACGCGCTCTTTCTTCTTCAGCATCACCTCGACGGGGATCGTCATGCGTCCTCCCTCCGTTGTCCAGCGGGTCCGGGCCTCATCGCTCGATTCCCTCTTCCTCGAGACGCTCCTCCATCACCTCTTCGAGGATCATGTGCAGTCCCTCGTCGACGTCTCGGATCATGTCGAGGGCCCCCGTTTCGAGCCAGATGAGGTACAGCTCGATGAGGGTGCGCTCGGACACGTCCCACCCGGTCGAGGTCGTGTGCAGGGTCTCCGGTGGCAGCGCCCGGCGCCAGAGGGCGAGCTGGTCGGACACGTCGGCCACTTCCGGGCCCCAGTCCGGGAAGGCGTCGGGCTGCAGCATGTCCGGAGAGACCTGGGTTCCCGTCGACATGATCTTGTAGATGATGCGCGAGTAGCCCTCGAGCGCTTCCTTTGCCGAGGCGAGGCCGTGGTTGACCGCCACCTCCCGCATGATGGTGATGATCCCGCCGGGGTTGTTGCCCCGGGGACAGCGAAGGCACGAGAAGCACTGGGAGCACTCCCAGATGTCCTCCTGCATCTGCTGGTAGATCAGTTCGACGTCCTCGCGCGCGGCTGCCTGGGCGATGCGGCGCGGGCTGAAGTCATAGAAACGGGCCGAGGGGCAGACGGCCACGCAGATCCCGCACTCATAACAGCCGTAGAGGTAGTCGGGGAACCGGAGGTCCGCCTTCACCTCCTCGAACAGCTTGCGCTTCTCCTCGTAGGGGACGTCGACGTAACCGGCCACCGCATCGGCCTTGACCGCAGCGCCGTGAGCCCGCGGCCGCTCCTCTACGGCGACTCCGGCGGGCTCAGAAGGAGACGACGGCATCGGCCCGGATCGCAAGGTCGTTGAAGGCGGCACCGCCGATCATCTCGACGCCGTCGATGAGGTCCTCGAGGCACAGGTCGTTCAGGTCGAGCGAAGGCTGGCAGACGTAGAGCCGCACGCCGAGATCGCGCGCCTGCTTGATGAAGTACGAGAGGGGCTGGCCCCGATCCCCCTTCGGGCCGATCTTGTCGACCACGCTCCGCTGCAGCAGCTGGGGGCCGTACATCGTGAAGTAGATGGCCACCTCGCACTCCATCGCAGCCGCAGAGGCGGCGAGGAAGAAGGGGGTGGCGGAGCGGCCGGGGTCGTCGACCCCGTGTGTCTGCACGTAGAGGACCTTCTCCTCGTCGTCGGTGCTCCACATGGCGTGCGCCTAGACCGATCGGCGGAGAAGCACGTGGAAGACGTTGCCCTCCTGGCGGACGTCGACGAGCTCGTTGCCGGTCCGCGACGTCCACGCCTTCATGTCGGGCTCCACTCCGGGGTCGGTGGCGAGGAGCTCGAGCACCGCTCCGACGTCGAGCTCCTTCATGGCCTGGGCGGTCTTGATGACGGGCAGCGGTCTTGATGACCGGCAGCGGGCACTGGAGGCCTGTGCAATCGAGCGTCGACGTCGGCTGCAGCTCAGACATGTCCCTCCCCTTCGCACCCCGGGAGGGACAGCCCCACACCGGGATATGCATGGCTGCGCATATCTGCATACGCTGATTGCGCTGACGGAACTTTTATTAACACCCGCCGGTACACGAGTCAAGGGCACCTGACACAGCTCCTTGGCGGAGCACCCGACGACGCCGTAACCTGGAACCGTGGCAGACCATCCCGTGGACGCGCGTCTGCGATCCCAGCTCGAAGAGCTCGCTTCCAGCATGTGCAAGGCACTCAACGACCCGAAGCGCCTCACGCTCCTCTACGCGCTGCGCCGCGGACCGCTCACGGTGTCAGAGCTGAGCGAGCTGCTCGAGTCGCCGCAGTCGAACACCTCCCAGCATCTCGCCATCCTCCGCGACCGCGGGCTCGTCGTCGCCGCCCGGCGCGGCAACAGCGTCTGCTACTCGCTTCGTTATCCGAAGGTTCTCACCGCCGTCGATCTCCTGCGCGAGATCATGAGCGACGAGACCGAGCGCCAGCAGGAGCTGCACGCCCTCGCGCCCTCGGCCTGACGGTCAGTGTGTCGAAGCACCCCGGAGCGGTAGCGGGGCGTGATAGGCGGCAGCGGCCTGCGCCTTCGTGAGGACGTGGTTGGCCACGAGCCGGTCGAGGACGTGGTGCTGGCGTTCCTTCGCCAGCGCGAAGTGCTGGAGCGGGTCGTAGGCCGAGGGAGCCTGCGGTAGGCCGGCGAGCATGGAAGCCTCTGCCCAGCTGAGCTGTCCCGGGCGAGCGCCGAAGTACCCGCGTGCGGCTTGCACCACGCCCCAGAAGCCGTTCCCGTAGTAGATGGAATTCAGGTACATCTCGAGGATCTGCGGCTTGGAGTAGGCGAGCGACAGCTTGACCCCGAGACCGATCTCCTCCAACGTGCCGGCGAGACCC
>JAJYGM010000322.1:0-15108 GCA_021785095.1 Actinomycetes bacterium | reverse complement strand
GCGGGAAGAGCTGCTTGGCCAGCTGCTGGGCGATGGTGCTGCCCCCGGGATCGCCGCTGCGCCTGATCGAGGCGACGGCGGCGCGAGCCGCTCCGTCGAACACGTTCACGAAGACGTTCGAGTAGAAGTGCTCGTCTTCGACCGCCACGATCGCCTCGGCGAGCTTCGTGGGAAGCGGGAGCCGGGCCAGCTGACCGTGATGTGCCCGCACGATCGCCGCCACCTTCGCCGGAGCGTCGTTCACGCTCGGCAGCGACAGCTCGTATCCGACGGCGGCCAGCACCAGTGCGAGGAGGAAGGACGCGAGGATCACCGTCGCTTGCAGCATTCGTCGCCGCCATCGGGGCCTCTTCTGACGAGTTGGCTCCGTGTCGGGCGCAGACGCAGTCGCCTCGCGCAGCGAGGAGTCGTGCCCCCCGCTCTCGCGAGCCGCACCGTCCTCGCCGGCCCATCCAGCGCTCGACCTCGAAGACGGCGACCTCATCGCCTGACCAGCTTGCTACCGCGCGGTGCCGGGCGCTCGTCGGGAGGACACAAGTAGGCGGCGACATACCCACCGCCGACCGGCGCGAAGCCGGTCCGGGCGGCGAGGACTCACCCGAGA
Organism: Actinomycetes bacterium; assembly: GCA_021785095.1. The sequence continues at coordinate 14,504 of JAJYGM010000322.1, read as the reverse complement.
GGCACTTGCGCCTTCACGACCGTCCCCCGACCCTGTGAGGAGCTGACGTCGAGCGTTCCCCCGATGAGTTCGGCTCGCTCGCGCATGCCGCGGAGGCCGAAGTGACCGTCCACGCGCCGCTCCGCCTCCGCCGGATCGAAACCCGCCCCGTCATCCCCCACCGCCATCGTCAACCACTCACGGCCGAACTCGACATCGATCGTCACGTGCGATGGCGCGGCGTGACGCACGGCGTTGCCGACAGCCTCCTGAGCGATGCGGAACAGGCCGAGCTCGGTGTCCGGCGGGAGCCGCACCGGCTCTCCCGTCACGTCGATCACCGTCTTCAGGTTCTCGGTGACCTCGACCGAGTCGAGCATGCCGCGGAGTGCGGCGACGAGCCCGAGCTCGTCGATCCCGGCCGGTCGGAGTCCCCTCGTGAGCTCCCGGAGCCGTCCGACCACCTCGAGCAGCTCGGCTCGGGCGCCGTAGCCACCACCTGACTCGAGGTGGCGGGCGAGCTGGATGAGACGCTGGACGGGATCGTCGTGCAGATCTCGCGCGATGCGGGTGCGCTCCTCCTCCTGTGCGCGAAGGAGCTGGTGCGCGAAGCGGCGCTCGGCCGCCCGGCTCTCGGCCTCGAGCGCGCGGGCCCGCTCCCGCTGCAAGTGCTCGCGTTCGACGTAGATACCGGCGAAGATCGCCACGCCGAGGACGAGCGCGAGCTCGACGACGTCGTCGTCGGGATGGCCGCGCCCTCCGGGCAGGGCGAGGTCGGGCAGCCAGAGCAGGATCGCCCACAGCGCCGTCGCAGCCGAGCCCGACAGCCCGTAGCGCAATGCGGCGTAGCCGACGGGAAGGAGCAGCAGCCCGACGGGAACTCCGGTCGGGAACGATCCCTGCCCGCTCGACGACTGCAGGTCGACGACGAGGTGGAGCACGGCGAGGACCACCACCATGGCCTGCACGACCCAGAAGGCAGGCTCGCCGACGGGCGGGTGCTTCAGGCGGGCGGCGATCTCCCGCACGCGGATCTCAGCCGCGGGCAAGTCTGCCTCGCGAGAGCGGCTCGACCGACACGAGCCGGCTGTCGATCGCACGCAGCACCGCCTCGGTCCTCGACCGCACGCCGAGCTTCGTGAGGATGTTCGACACGTACGTCTCGATCGTCCTCACGCCGAGCTGCAGGTCGAGTGCGATCTCCTTGTTCGACTTGCCTCGCGCCATCAGGCGCACGACGTCGATCTCCCTCGGCGTGAGATCGGCGAGAGCGCTGGCGTTCTCGTCGCGGAGCCGGCGCACCATCGCTTCGCCGAGGGCACGGTCGAGCACCATCGTTCCCTCTGCCACGGCCGAGACGGCCGCGACGAGCTCGGACGCGGTCGCCGTCTTCAGGAGGTAGCCGTAGGCCCCCGCTGCGAGCGCCTCGGCCACGTAGACGTTGTCGTCGAAAGCTGAGAGCACGAGGCAGCGGACCGGCAGGCCTGCCTCGCAGATCCTCCGCACGACTTCGACCCCGCTCATGTCGGGCAGCCGGAGGTCGACGACGAGGGTCGCGGGCAAGAGGTCGTGGACCAGCTGCAGCGTCTCTGCTGCGGTCGCCGCTTCGGCGACGACGGCGATCCCGGCTGCCTCGAGGATCTGGCGGGTCCCTTCCCGCACGACCTTGTGGTCGTCCGCGAGCACGATGCCCCCTCCGTGGAAACTCGGTGTCACGACGCGGCGATCATCCGCTGCCACGTCGGACGCCTCGGGCTCACCATGAGATTGACGGCTCATCTGGCGCTGCTCCTCGCCTGTCTCGGTATCGCCGCATCGCTCGAGGCCGATCTCGACAACGCACTCGAGGAGATCCTGCGGGGCGCGGAGACGACTGCCGGCTCCCGCTGAGCCCTCCCCTCCTCCAGCGACGACACGCTCACGATTCAAAGTGTAGTCCGTGACTTGACGTTGTGTCAGTAATTTCACTATCGTGTAACTCAACGTGTGGTGATTGAGTTCAGATTACGACCTGCGCTGGGAGTGAGCATGACAGTCGTCGAGGAAGCCAGAACCAGTGGGGATCAGGTAGCCGCCCCGGTCGAGGAGACACCCCCGGATCCGATCTCGGTAGCAGTCAGGCTGCGACCGCGAGCGCGTGAGGGACTCGAGCGCTTCGACTCGACAGACCCGGCGCCGGGCCTCGAGATCACCCGGATCCCGCAGGTGGGAAGGGCGGTGAGGAGCCGGAGGTTCCAGTTCCTCCTCATACTTCCCAACCAGATCATCTTCTGGCTGGTGATCTTCATCGGCATCCTCGGGACGGTCGAGCCCAAGCTCAACTTCGCGACGGCGATCACGTGGTTCCTCTGGTTCTGCCTCGTGTTCGTGATGATCGTCGTCGTCGGCCGGGCCTGGTGCGCCATGTGCCCCTTCGGCGGCTTCGCCGAGTGGATCCAGCGCCGGGCGCTGTGGCGTCGTGCCCAGACGAGGCTCGGTCTCGGCCGGAAGATGCCCGAGAAGCTCGCACAGTACGGGCTCCTCATGTCCGTGGGCACCTTCCTCGGGCTCACCTTCGTCGAGGAGTACTTCAACATCGCCGGACCGGGCGCACCGATCGCGACGAGCATCATGGTGCTCGGCATCGTGACCTCGGCCCTCATCTTCTTCCTCGTGTTCGAGCGCCGTACGTTCTGCCGCTACCTCTGCCCGCTCTCGGCGCTCATCGGCTCGGTCGGGGCCATCGGCTCGGTGACGGGCTTCCGGACAAAGGACCGCAACCGCTGCATCGAGTGCGCCACGAAGGATTGCATGCGCGGCGGCGAGGAAGGATACGGCTGCCCGTGGTACACCTGGCCCGGTAGCGCCGACTCCAACCTGCTCTGCGGGCTCTGCTCGGAGTGCTACAAGGCGTGCCCCTCGGGCAACGTCGGGCTCTACCTGCAAAAGCCGCTGACATCGGTCGTCGCTCCGACGCGGCGGCGCCCAGACGTCGCCTGGGGCATCGTCATCCTGCTCGGCCTCGTCATGTACCAACAGTTCAACGCGACGAACGCCTACGCCGCGATGGACAAGTGGCTCAACAGCGTGACGCACTTCCCCCAGTACCCGAACCCGATCGACTACTTCGGGATCATCGCCGTCGTCGTCACCGCCGTGGCCCTGCTCGGGAAGGTTGGTTCGAGGTTCCTCCTGCGGCGCGATCTCGCCGTGCCCGCCGGCGGCACGTCGTGGGTCAGCCGGACGAGCCGCTTCCGGACCTTCTTCCTGCCCTTCGCCTATGGCCTGATCCCCATCACGGGCGCCGACTACCTCGCCCGCCAGCTCCCGAAATTCTTCGAGCACGTGCCGGCGCTCGTGCCCGCCATCGGGCACCTCGCCGGCGCCGGCTCGACGAAGTCGTCGCTCTACTCGTACTCGATCCTCGACGCGCCGAAGATCGTCGTCGCGCAGATCGCGGTCGTGGCGCTCGGGACCGCTGCGGCCATGTGGACGAGCTGGCGGATCGCAGGTCGAGACCTCGCCACCGTGTCCGCTCGCCCCGTCGCCACACGCCTCGCGACGACCGGAGTCGCCCTCGCCATCGGCATCGCGATGGCTGTCCTCTACGTGCTCATGCACGCAGCCAACTAGGAGCGGAGAGATGACCACCACCTTCCCGAGCCCCACGGCTCTGCGATCGACGACGACGCCGGACGTGACGGTCACTCCCCACGTGACGGTCGTGACGGAGCGGTGCGCCGGCTGCCAGGAGTGCGTCGTGCGCTGCCCGACGGGCGCTCTCGCCATGGACGTCGCCACCTGGACGGTCGTCGCCGACGACGCGACCTGCGTCGGCTGCCGGCAGTGCCTCCGCACCTGCCCGTTCTCGGCCATCGACGTGAGCGGCCCTCTCCTCGCCGGCGAGCGGACGCCCGTGGCGGCGCTGCACAGCCCCGAGCCTCTTCTCGGCTCTCTGGCGGAGACGCGGCTCGGCTTTACGAGCTTCGATGCTGCGCTGTCGGAGGCGACGCGCTGCCTGCAGTGCCCCGACCCGACGTGCGTGCGCGGGTGCCCGGTCCACAACGACATCCCCGGCTTCATCGCTGCGATCCGGGACCATGACCTCGCCGGGGCGCACGAGGTCCTGCGCCGCACGACGCTCCTCCCCGACGTCTGCAGCCGCGTGTGCGACCAGGCGCTGCAGTGCGAGGGCGCCTGCACATGGTCGCTCGCCGGGGGCACGCCGATCGCCATCGGCGCCCTCGAGCGTTTCGTGACCGAAGAGGCTCCGGTGCCACCGCTCATGCGGACGAGCACGCGGGGACGGGGGCTGTCCGTCGCCGTCGTCGGTTCCGGACCTGCCGGGATCGCAGCCGCATGGGATCTGGCTGCGGCCGGGGCCGAGGTCACCGTCCTCGAGCGCGACCCCAAGCCCGGTGGGCTGCTCGGTTGGGGGATCCCCGACTTCACGCTCCCGGCCGCAGTGGCCGAGCGCCCGTGGCATCAGCTCGTCGAGGCGGGCGTGAAGCTCCGCTGCGGCGTGGAGGTCACGCCCGCCGAGGTCGAGCTCCTGCTCGGCGAGCACGACGCGGTCGTGCTCGCCATGGGCGCCGGCTCTGCGATCCGGCTACCGGTCGCGGGTGGGGACCTCGGGTCCGTCATCGATGCGACCGAGTTCCTCACCTCGGCCGAGACCGCACTGCGCGAGCACACGCCGCTGCCGTGTCTCGAGGCCGTGAGCCCTCGAGATGGCAGGCCGGCGCGAGTGCTCGTCGTGGGCGGCGGCAACACGGCGATGGACGTCGCACGCAGTGCACGGCGGTTCGGCGCCGAGGCGACCTGCGTGGAGTGGATGAACGAGCGCTTTGCTCCGGTCCGCCCGGACGAGCTGGCCGAGGCGAGGGAGGAGGGCGTCGACGTCCGTTTCTCTACGACGCTCGTCCGTCTCGAGGGGAGCGAGGGGCGTGTGCAGTCGGCGTGCCTCCAGCGGACCCGTCAGTCGAGTGCGTCCAAGAGGCCGGAGGTCGTCGCCGGGAGCGAGGAGACCGTCGGCGTCGACCTCGTGGTGATGGCGATGGGGTACCGGAAGTACGCCGACTTCGCCAGTTCGCTCCCCCCGCGCATCGTCACGAGGGTGGCCGAAGGCCTCCCGAGCCGGGCATGGCAGGCAAGCGGCATCCTCGCCGTGGACGCGCCCGACTTCGCCCGGCACCAGCCGGTCGGCAAGCTGGCGCTCGGTCGTGAATCGGCGCTGAGCACGTCGGCGATACCGGCCACCGAGCGTGTCTGGGTGGCGGGCGACGCCCTCGTCGGCCCCTCGACCGTCGTCGAGTCGATGGCACAGGGACGCCGGGCCGCAAAGGCCCTCCTCTCCCGGCTCGGCAACGGAAGATCAGGCCTCGACGCCACCCCCGGCTCGGTTCTCATCGCTGTGGAGAGCCGGGGCGGGCACACGCGGGCGAAGGCGGAGGAGATCGCCGCCGAGCTGCGTCGTCACGGGAGCAAGGTCACCGTCGCCGCCCTCACCGAGGTCGGGGTGCCCGAGGTCGCCGCCGCCGACCTGCTCGTCGTCGGCACCTGGGTCGAGGGTCTCGTCGTCGCGGCAGTGCGGCCGGCGAAGGCGGCCAGGCACTTCGTGAAGAGCCTCCCCCAACTCGGCGACACCCCGGTGGCGGCGTTCTGCACCTACGGCGTCAACCCGCGCGGCGCCGTGTGGGAGCTCGCCGACTCTCTCGTGCAGCGAGGCGGTCGCCTCGTCGGCAGCGCCGCCTTCGGTCCGCGAGGCGGCGACAGCGTGACCCGTTTCGTCGACAGTCTGGTGGGCTCCGCCGCGACGGCGAGTCCCGTCAGCCGCTAGGGGTTCCGGCCAGCTTCGCCAGCAGCGCGGCACCGTTCGGCGAGCCGAGGCCGGTGCAGGCGTCCCATCCCGGCCCGGCGCTGTAGGCGCCGTTGTTGCCCGAGACGACGTCCCGGCACCCCACCTGGGCCACCCCGGGCGCTGCGCCCGCGTAGAGCATCGGCTGCAGCGGGCCGAGCGCCCGCCCGAGCGGCTGCGAGAGGCGAGCGACGAGGGCGGCCCAGAGGGGCGCGACTGCGCTCGTCCCTCCGATGACCTGCTCGGTGCCACCCACCATCACGAGATAGCCGGTCTCGGGCGAGGCATCACCCGAGACATCGGGGACGCCCCGGCCGGGAGCACCGTCGCCGGCACGCGTCGGCGACAGCACCTGCTGCCAGGCAGGGGTGGCGAAGACGTCGCTCACGCCACCTCCCGTGGCGCCTCCTCCCGTCGGCAGGTCGTCCCAGACGATCTCGCCCTGTATGCCCGTCGCCGGATCGGCCTCGAGCCGGGTCCCCCCGCATGCCAGGGCGTAGGCGCTCGAGGACGGGAAGTCGACGTGGGGCTGACCGTCGGAGACGCCGTCAGAGCTGCCGTTGTCGCCGGCCGCCGTCGTGACGGTGATCCCGACGGCGATGGCGTCGGCCATCGCCTGGTCGAGGGCGTCCCGCCCCTGCGCGGTCCAGGCGTCCTCTGACTGCCCCCAGCTGATGCTGATGGCGACCGGGGTGGGCGAGGAGTGGATGGCCGCCGCTACGGCGTCGTGGAAACCGGCGTCGGTGTTCGGGGCGAAGTACACGACCTGTGCCGCCTTCGGCGCGACAGCCCCGATGACCTCGACGTCGAGCGCGACCTCGCCGTCCGCGTTGGTGTCGACCCCGGGCGAATTCGTGGCGCCGTCGACACCTACGGCTGTGATGCTCGGGACGGCGAGGTTAAGCATCGCGAAGTAGCTCGTGAGATCCGACCGTGCGAAGCCGCCGCCGAGCTCGATCACCCCGACCGTGCGCCCGGTGCCGTCCGTACCGCCGGGGAAGTCGTAGAGCGCTGCGACCTGGTCGGGAGTGAACGACGCCTTGGCCGCCTCCGGCGCGATCGCGCGAAGGTGCGGCTCGGCCTGCGGGCGGTCGTCGAGGCCGAGAACGGCCGTCACGATCCCGGCCAGCGCCGAAGGGACGCTGAGGGCACCGGTCCGCTGGCGGTGGCGGACCGCACCGCCGCCCGTCGCCGGGCTCGTGCTCTCGACATTCTCGAGAGTCGTGCCGAACAGGCGTGCCAGGGGACCGGCAGGGCCGAGGGCGACGATGCGGCGGCTCCCGGGGTCCTCCTCGACGATCTGCGCCCCGGCGCCGGAGAGGGCCTCGGCGACAGTTCGCATCTCCTCGGGATCGGCTCCGTGAGCCTCGCTGAGCTCGGCCAGGCTCAGGCGGCGTTCGCCCGCGAGCACCTCGGGTGGGAGCTCGGCACGGCGCCTCAGCAGCACCGTGACGCGGACCGGCTCGTCCTCGGCGACGGGGCCGATCACCCTCGCCCCGGGCGCTTCGCTGCGCTCGCTGCCCGGCAGGACCGCACGGTCGTTGCTGTCCATCATCGTTCTCCCTGTGTCAGGTTGCTGCCAGGCGACACCCTAAAGGTCGAGCGGGGCCGCTCGTCGCTCAGGAGTGTCAGCCCGATGTCAGCATCGACGACAAAGGTCCACCCTACGCAGCCACGTGGCCGGGGGGCGCCTGCTGCGGTCAGCTCGTGAAGTGGACCTGGCTCCAGGTCTGGCCGCCGTCCGAGGACATCCACAACTCGCCGGAGTAGACGCCGGTCGCGAAGATCGCGTAGGCCCTCTGCGGGTCGCTGTAGCCCGCCCAGACCGTCGTCGCACCGATGCCACGGTCGAGGACAGCGGTGTAGCTCTGCCCGCCGTTCGTCGTGAGGGCGAGCCCACCTGTGTTGTCGAATGGCCACACGAGCGCGGTGCTCGCAGAGATGGGGGCGATGCCGAGCCCGTTCGAGAACTCGGTTCCTTGCGAGTGGTTCGCCCCGCTCCAGCTCGAGCCGTTGTCAGTCGAGATGAAGGGGGTCGCGAGCATTCCCGTCGGGCAGGCGGCCCACAGAGCGCTCGGCGCGCTCACCGCTGCGAAGACGTGGCCTCCGAGCCCCGGGTAGCAGGGAGTCGGCCCCACGGAGAAGGTCGAGCCCCCGTCGGTCGACAGCTCGTAGGAGACCGACGGGGGCTGGCCGGCCCCGCTCGTCACGACGACCCGGCTTCCGACGACCGAGAGGAACGCCACGTTCGGGAGCTGCTTGGGGAGCGCGACGGTGTGCCACGCACCCGATCCCACCGCTGCCTCCTCGAGAGCGCACTGCTGGGTGTCACAGGTGATCGCGAAGGCCTCGCCGTCAGCTGTCTCGACAGCTGTCACCGTCCCCGGCAGCTGCTGGCGCACCCAGTGAGAACCGTCGTCAGTCGTCGCCCACAGCTGTGAGTCGATGACGTACCCGTCGGTCGAGTTGGCGAAGCGGATCTGGGTCTCGCCGTTGGGTTTGGGAGCGAGGCCCGCCGGCACCGGGACCATCGAGAACGTGCCGCCGCCATTGACTGTCTCGACGATGGCGGCACAGTGCGAGTGCCGGCAGGGCACCTCGCCGAGCGCCCACCAGTGGTCGAGGCTGACGGCGGTGAACGACATCGGGTCGAAGCCCTTGGCGACGCCCGCGTGGTGCACGGGCACCGTCGTGCCGGGGACGGTCGAGGTCGAGCCCGGGATCGTCGAGCTCGGGATCGTGGAGCTCGGCGCGGTGCCGGAATGCCCGTGACCTGCGGCTCCGAGATGCCGCCCCGCCGACCCGCCCGTTGCGACGACGGCGGCCACCACGCCAGCCGTGAGCGCCAGCACGAGCACGACCACCGGAGCGGTGACGAGCAGCCGCTGCCGGCGCCTCCGGCCTGCTGCCAGGCCGCCCGCTCGCTCCATCGTCCGCCGCCACAAGGCGTCCCGGTCGCTCCGGCCCGATGATCCGTTGATGCTCATCTTTCCTCCTCCGCCAAAGCCTCCTGCCATGCCGGGTCGCCCCGTAGTCGCTCGAGACCGCGCCGGGCATGGACCTTCACCGATCCGATCGAGCAGCCGAGCACGCCCGCGATCTCCTCGTGGCTGAGGCCGACCATGTGGCTCAAGATGACGACCTCCCGTTGGCGCCGGGACAGGCGCCGTAACATCGGCACGAGCGTCCGACGCAGGTCGACCGCACGCATCTCATCTCGCGGCGCTGCCTCGGCCGACTCGAACTTCCTGCTTCTCGCCTGCCGCCGCAGCTGGTCGTAGGCGGCGTTGGCCGTCACCCGCAGGACCCAGGCCTCGCGGTAGGAAGCTCCGGACAGCTCGTCCCAGCGCAAGTAGGCGCGAGCGAGACCCTCCACCGCCGCATCCTCACCATCGCTTCGCGAGCCGAGGATGCGCCTCCCGACGCTGACCGCCCTCGGAAGGAGCCGGTCGAAGAACGCTTCGAAGCTCTCGTGGCGGTCGTCCGCTGCGCCGCCGGCGCTGCCGCCATCACCCACGAGACATCCAACCAGCTCCGGCTCTCGGTTCACCACCACCGTCACGCTTGGTAGACGTCTGCGGGCCCGCTACCGGATGACAGGCCGCAGCAGATTCTCTCATCTCACCGCCGCGGGCGGATCTCCGATTCGGGCCCTGGGCTCGCGCCCTGAGCTCGGGGACGACCAGACGTCAGCCTTGTCCCGAGTCCGCCCTTGCCTCGGCGTCGCGCACCCGCTTCACCATGAGCTCGAGAAGGGCCCACATCGTCTCGGGATGAGAGACCGCGAAGGGACGGAACACCGGCTGGGTGAGCATCAGGCAGCGCACCTCGGTGTCTGCCGTCACCCTGGCGGATCGCGGAGAACGGTCGATCAGCGCCATCTCACCGAAGAAGTCACCTGACTTGAGCAGCCGGGCCGTCTTCTCGTGGACCGTCACAGTTGCCTGGCCATCGGCTATGACCGTGAAGATCGTGCCGAACTCGTCCTGCTCGGTGAGCACCGAGCCGGCGGGCACCGTGCGTTCGTGGACGTCGCGTGCGAGCTTGGCGAGCTCACGTTTCGACAACATCGAGAAGATCGGGACCTTGGAGAGAACCTCAGCCGCGTCAGCCATGGTGACATGCTACGCGCGGCGCTCCGTCGTCGCCGGACTTCGAGGAGTACGTTCTGTGAGCACCGGACAGGAAGGGGCGTATGAAGCTCGAACTGGACAAAGGCCTGCGGTCGTTCCAGGACGAGATCCGCACCTTCCTCGCCGAGCACCGGATGGACGAGCTTGCAGGCGTCAACGTCGAGCCCGGCTACGCCGGACAGCAGGAGGACTGGGGCGACGATCGGGCTGATGCCTGGCGCAGGTGGGAGGCCGACCTCACCGAGCACCGGCTGATCTGCCCTCAATGGCCCGAAGAGGTGGGTGGCCGCGGTCTCTCGGGCATGGAGATGTCCGTCCTCAACGAGGAGTTCCATCGTGCCGCGATGCCGCGCGTCCTGCGCGGGATGGGCGAGTCGCTCGTCGGGCCGTCCGTCATCGTGCAGGGGACCGACGAGCAGCGGGCCTGGTTCCTCCCCCGCATCATCGCCGGCCTCGATCGCTACTGCCAGGGCTTCTCGGAGCCTGACCACGGCTCGGACCTGGCGGCGGTCGAGACACGTGGCGTCGTCGACGGCGACGAGATCGTCATCACCGGGCAGAAGGTGTGGACCTCGGGAGCCCACCAGGCCAACGTGATGTTCGTCCTTTGCAGGACCGACCCCGACGCCCCGAAGCACCGGGGGCTCTCCTACGTGCTCGTCCCGATGCGGCTACCCGACGGGTCGAGCAACGGCATCGACCTGCAGCCGCTCCGGCAGATGTCGGGAGCGAGCGGCTTCTGCCAGGAGATCATCGACGGAGCCCGGGCACCGCTGTTCAACGTCATCGGAGGGATCGACAACGGCTGGCGGGTGGCCATGACGACGCTCGGGAACGAGCGCGGCGGGAGAGCGACCACCCAGCACCTGCGCTACGAGCGCGAGCTCTGGGAGCTGGTCGAGAAGGCACAGAGCACAGGGCGGCACGAGGACCCGCTCGTGCGCCAGGACCTGGCGTGGGCCTACACGCACGTCCAGTTGATGCGGTACGCGGGACTGCGCCTCCTCGCCAACCTCGCCGCCGAGAGAGAGCCCGGCCCCGAGGCCAGCACCAACAAGCTCTTCTGGTCCGAGTACCACAAGCGGTTCGGCAACATCGCCATGAACCTCCTCGGTGCCGAGGCCATGATCCGGCCCGATGGACCCGGCTACCGGACCAGCCACTGGCAGCAGGTGTTCTTGATGAGCCGCGCCGAGACCATCTTCTCGGGGACGAGCGAGATCCAGCGCAACATCGTCGCCGAGCGCGCTCTTGGCCTGCCGAAGGGCCCGGTCGCGGACTCACGTTGAGACGTCGGTGGAGACCTGAAGGAGGATCATGCCGATCAACCCGAACGTGACGACCGGTGAGTGGGGGGAGTGGGTGGAGCGCTCCTGGACGTCGAAGGACGCCCTGCTCTACGCCCTCGGCGTCGGTGCCGGGACGATCGACCCGGTCGGCGCCGAGCTCGAGTTCACCACGGAGAACTCGAAGGACGTCGACCAGCGGGTCCTCCCCACCTTCGGCGTCATCGTCGGGGCGGCGGGAGGCTGGTCGTCCTCGATCGGCACCTTCAACCCGGCCATGCTCGTCGACGGCGGGCGCCGGATCGAGCTGCACCGCCCGCTCCCGGTCGAGGGGCGCATCCGCAGCCGCGGCAGGCTCGTCGGTGTGTACGACAAGGGATCCGGCGCGCTCGTCGTGGCCGAGTCGGAGTCCGTGGACGCCGGGAGCGGTGAGCCGCTCCTCCGGCTGCGCTCGAACGTCTTCATCCGCGGAGAGGGCGGTTTCGGAGGCGACCGCGGCCCGAGCGGCCCGGTGAACCAGCCCCCCGACAGAGAGCCGGACCACACGGTCACCTATGCCACCCGCCCGGACCAGGCGCTCCTCTACCGGTTGACGGGCGACCGCAACCCGCTCCACTCGGACCCGGCCTTCGCCAAGATGGCGGGCTTCCCGAAGCCCATCCTCCACGGCATGTGCACCTACGGCTTCACCGGCCGCGCCCTCCTGCACACGCTCTGCGGGTCGGATCCGGCGCGGTTCGGTTCGATGGAGGGCCGTTTCTCGAGACCTGTCTTCCCGGGGGAGTCCCTGACCGTGCGGATGTGGGTGACCGATGCCGGGCGGGCCGGGGAGGCCGGGGAGGCCGGGCGGGCCGGCGGTGCCGGCGACGTGACCGGCGGCGAGGCGGTCTTCACCACCACCTCGAGCAGCGGCGAGGTCGTGATCGACCAGGGGGCGTGCACCTTCTCGGCATGAGCCGGCCAGCAGGGTTCGGAGGCGGACACCTGATTCGGCATGGTGGCGTCTTCGCGCTGCTCGGTGTTTACTGACCTCGTGGTCGATCGAGCGGATGCAACGCGCGTCGCTCTTGTCGCAGGTGCCACTCGCGGCGCCGGTCGGGCGATCGCGGTGGAGTTGGCTTCGGCTAGCCCATGACTAACCCGGAGCGAACGGCGCGCCGTGGCCCGGCACGATCGAGGCGGGACGCAACGCGAGGAGCTTTCGCCGTGACTCTTCCAGCAGCGCCTGGTCGAGCGCGAGCGGATCGATCTCCGGCCCGTCGGCAGACCACCACAGGTGGGTGCAGGCGACGAGCCCGTCGGCCGTGACGACGAGCGTGGTGATGTCTTCGGCGGTGTGACCCGGAGTCGCGAGCAGGTGCACGGATTCCGAGACCTCGTATCCGTCGGCCTGGCGCTCCTCCCAGACGTCGTCCTTGTAGATCGCCCAGTGATCGTGGAAGCGAGCTTGCCCGAAGAGGGCGGCGTTCAAGGTGTGGTCGGGGTGGTGGTGGCTGAACACCACGTCCGTGACGCTCGCCGGCTCGACCCCGAGCTCACGGAGCCGCCCGAGCAGCACGGAGCGATCGGCGACCATCCCGGGGTCGACGACGATCGTCACGTCCCCGTCCCGGATGAGCACGACCGTGCTCGCGACCCTCTCGTCTGCGTAGCCGGTCGACAGCACGTCGAGGCGGGCGGTCACAGCGGTGTGTGTGTCAGCGCTTCTGGAGGCGGCGCTCGACCACGTCGCGCATCCCGTCACCGAGCACTGCGACTGCGAGCACGGTGATCACGATGAGGGACCCGGCCGGCCAGAGCTGCCACCAGTACCCGTCGAAGAGGTTGTTGATCCCTCCGGTCAGGATCACGCCCCACGACGTGGCGGGCGGAGGGACGCTCAGCCCGAGGTAGCCGATCGAGGCGAAGATGAGGATGGCGTCGGCCACCTTGAGGGTGCCGTTCACGATCACGACGCCGAGCAGGTTCGGGGCGATGTGGCGGAACTGGACTCTCGACTTCCTCGCGCCGAAAGCCTCGGAGGCGAGCACGTAGTCACGCGTTCGGAGCGAGAGCGCTTCCCCGCGTACGAGCCGTGCCGTGGAGAGCCAGCTGACTGCCGTGATGACGAGGATGATGAGGAAGAGGTTCGGGATGACGAGGGACGCGAGCAGCACGACGAAGAAGAGAAACGGGATCGAGAGCAACGCGTCCACGATCCTCATCAGGACCGCGTCGACGAAACCACCGAAGTACCCCGCCACCAGCCCGTAGACGAGGCCGAAGGTGGTGGCGAGCACGGCGACGGCGAACCCGACCTCGAGCGTGCTCTGGCCACCGACCATCAGCCTGCCGAGCTCGTCCCTCCCGTTCGGGGTGGTGCCGAGGGGGAAGCGGGCGCTCGGCGGCCGGTTCGCGTAGATGAGGCTCGAGGCGATCTGGTTCGTGTGGTACAGGAGCGGTCCGATGAAGCAGAAGGCCACGAGCACCACGAGGACGACGGCGCTCGCCACGGCCAGCTTGTTCTCGGCGAAGATCGCGAAAGCCTCGCGAAGGGGGCTGGCGACCCGGACGACCTCGCCTGCATCGCTCACCTGCTCGACGGCGACGTCGATGCTCATTCCCAACGCCGCCGCAGTCGGGTCGCCGCCGAGGAAGCGCACGTCCTTTTCCGCCTCTACCACGGCCCCGGTGAGAGGAGGCGGGAACTCGCTCACGTGTAGCGCACCCGCGGGTCGATGGCGGCGTAGGCGAGGTCGGCCGCGAAGTTGCCGACGATGGTCGCGAGCGTGACGACCAGGATCACCCCGAGGAGGATCGGGTAGTCGCGGGTCTGGGCCGCGTTCCAGAAGAGCAGCCCGGCGCCTGGGAAGTCGAAGAGCGCCTCGATCACGAGCGACCCCGAGATCACGTAGGGAAGGGTGAGGCCGAGCATCGTGACCGTGCTCGTGATCGAGTTCCTGAGCACGTGCCTGAACAGGACCCGGTTCGGCGACGCACCCTTCGCATAGGCGGTCCGCACGTAGTCCTCGAGCAGGTTGTCGATCGTGGCGGAACGCATGTACCGGCTGAAGTACGTCACGTTCCCGAGGCAGAGCGTGAGCACCGGGAGCACGAGGTCGGCGATGTCGGTCGAGGTGCTCGTGCCGTAGTTCTGGGCGTTCGAGGGGAAGATGTGGAACTGGATGTTGAGCAGCACGATGAGGATGACGCCGAGGAAGAAGCTCGGCATCGAGTAGAGGGCCATCATCGTGCCGGTGAGCACGTGGTCGTCGGCCTTGTTGCGGCGCT
>JAJYGM010000675.1 GCA_021785095.1 Actinomycetes bacterium | reverse complement strand
TGCGGTGCTGCTCCACGAACTTCGTGTCGACCCCCTCCAGGTCGAGCTGGCGGAGGTAGAGCCCGCGCGTGGTGTGCGCGTCGATCCAGCTCGCCACCGCGAGGAGGCGGTCCCACACCTCTCGGTGCGCGACCATCTCGAGGGGATGCGCTTGCGCCCACGGCACGGCCGCGGGCAGCACCGTGGCGGTGCGCGCCAAGAGGTCGTCGAGGCGACGGAGCTGATCGGTGGTCCCGGTGAGCGCGCACAGCTGCTCGAGGCTGTCGATCCAGATCCGCGACGGGAGCCGGTTCTCCCCGACGTGGCGCCCCGGCACCCTCTTGTGCTCCACCCTGAAGCACTCCACCCCACGCGGCCCGATCCGCGCGCGCTCGAAGGTCTGCGCCCATCGGCGGACCTCGTCGACGTGCTCGAGCAGTTCAGCCGCGCTGGGCGAGCGGACCGGGAGGCCCACCGGCTCGAACGGCTCGCCCGCGGCACGCGCCCGGGCGTAGCCGCCCCGCGCCCAGCGCGTCCGCAGGACGCCGACCAGCTCGTCCACCGTCGTCCACGACCGGGTCACGCGAACGGGGCCTGTGCGAGGACGTGGGGCGACCCGTGCGACGACCCGTTCGCCCCGGCACCCGGCGCGTGCCCCGCGGCCTGCTCGTGGCGGCGCCGGCGGTACTCCTCGATCGTGAGTCCCTGAAGACGCGAAAAGTTGCCGTTGGGATTGTCGACATAGCCGACCGCGCGGACGTGGGGCTCGATGACGTGGATCTTCTGCAATGGCGTCACGATGAGCAGCTGCAACCCCAGGCGGGTGAACAGCCGGAGCGCATAGCGCGTGGACTGCTCAGAGCCGCGGCTGAATGCCTCGTCGATCACGACGAAGCGGAACGCCTTGGAGCGTGCGGCGCCCCAATCGAGCTTGAACTGGTAGGCGAGCGACGCCGCCAGGATCGTGTACGCCAGCTTCTCCTTCTGGCCACCGGACTTTCCGGCCGAGTCGGTGTAGCTCTCGTACTCGGTGTCGTCGGCCCGCCATCGCTCGGACGCGGAGAACACGAACCACTGCCGGACGTCGGTGACCCGTCGCGCCCAGATCTTGTCCTGTTCGGAAGAGCCCTCCCGACCCTTGAAGCGGTCGATGATCTTCTTCACCTGGAAGAACTTCTCCTCGGAGTACTGGTCGCCGTCGCCGCCGACGATGTGGTCGGTGCACGCGCGAAGCTCGCTTCGGAAGTCGCGCACGTCGAGGTTTGGCGTCTGGTCCGGGACGAGGCGGATGTAGCGACCGTCGTTGTAGTCGATGCCGACGAGGGAGCGGTTGATGGTCTCGATGCGGTCACGGATCATCGTCTCGTGCTTGTGGAGCTGTGCGGAGAATCCCGCGATGTCCCGGATGGTGTTCTGGTTCAAGTAGTCCTTGAACTCCTTCTCGAAGCGGGGAAGGTCGTCGTCGGCGACCGTGCGGTGCAGCGCGCGAAACCCACCGCCCGCCGCCACGCTTGCGTCGAGCTCGGCGGACTCGACCGGATAGTCGGTGCGGAACTTCACCATCGCGGCGACGGCGCGCTCGGCGATCGTGCGCTGGCGGCGCTGCTCTTTGGACGCGCCGTCCGCCAGGTGCTCGTGGACGACCCGCCGCACGGACTCGAAGTCGCCCCGCGCGGCGTCCTCGGCAGCCTCGCGCCGCATGAGGGCGTCGAGCTCCTCGAAGCACGCGCGCGCCGCCTCGAGCGCCGTGGCGTCGGCCAGCACCCTCTCGGCGGCGGCAACCCGCTCACGGGCGGCGCGCTCGTCTCGTTCGACCGCGCCCAGCTCGCGCTGCACGACGCCCTGCTCTGCGTCGGCCGTCGCGATCTCCTGTCCGACCCGGGCATGCTCCGCCGTCAGCCTGGCCAGGACGTCCGACGACGACTCGAGGCGGCGGCGTTGCGCGTCGAGCGCCCCGATCCGGTTGACCAGGGTCATCCAGTCGAGCTCCTCCCACGAGCGGTACTGCTCGGCACCGGCGAGCGTCTGGAGCCGGCTCGACGCCGAATCGGCGTCGCGTCGCAGCGCGTCCACCCTTTCCGCCGCCTGGGTCTGGAGGCGGTGCACCCGGGCGGCATCGGCAACGAGCGCGTCCACCTTCGCCTCGTTGCTCCAGCCGAGCACGTAGTCCCGCCGGTCGTCGATCCGGCGCCGGTCGTCCTTCTCGTGCCGGGCGCGGTCTTTGATCTGGCCGGCGCGCGTGACGGCCTTGACCGCCTGGCGCAGGTCCCCGACGCTCGGCACGCAGGCGTGGTCGGCCCTGCGAGCCAGCTCCGCGGTGACCCATGGGGCGAAGGGCGAGCCGGGTTTCACCTCCACCATGTCGAAGAGGAGCGGGTGCACGCTCCGGCGGTCGGGCCCCGCGGCGGTCCCGGCACCGGCGGCACCCGCACCCGCACCGGCGGCGGCAGCGGTCCCGCCCCCCGTCGCGCTCGACGGCGACGCCGGCGGGACCCGGAAGTAGACGAGTCGGGCGCCCAGGTGCCGCCCGTCGATCCACGCCGCGACCGCGTCGTAGTGACGGTCCGGCACGAGCATCGAGAGCGCGAAGCTGCGCAGGACGCGCTCGGCGGCTCCCTCCCACTCGGCGGCGTCGGCACGCACCTGGAGCAGCTCTCCGGCGAACGGCAGGTCGTCGGGCGCGACGCCCGTCTCCTCGCACAGGAGCGCCCGGAGCTCGAGGCTCGCGCGTGGCAGGTTCGTCTGTCTCGAGCGGAGGCTGCGCAGCTCGTCGTTCACGCTCGCCGCCTCCTCGGCGAGCGCCCGCTGCGCCACGGCAGCCTCGGTCCGCGCGTTCTGGAGTCGGGCGTGGTCGTCGTCGAGCTGGGCTCGGCGTTCGGCGACGCGGGTGCAGGCGCCGGCGAACTGCTCCGCGGCCGAGACGTCGTCGAGGCCGGCGTCGGCGAGCAGGCGGTTGAAGCGCTCGAAGCGCTCCCTGCGCCGCGTGGCGTCGGCGTCGAGGCGCCGGATCTCCTCGTCGATGGCGGCGAGCCGGCTCCCGCCGCTGCCGGCGATCTCGGTGCTCAGCTGCTGCGCGTCGGACCGGAGGGCGTCGATGCGCGCCGCGAGGGCGGCGAGGGCGGCGTCGAGACGCTCGCGTTCGCCTGCGAGGCGCGCGAGCTCGGCACCGAGCGCACGCCGTGCACGATCGGCGCAGAAGAACGGCAGCGCGACGCGCTGTTGGTCGAGCGCCGCGAGCGTTCGCTCGGCGTCGTCGTAGCGGTCCAGGTCCTCGACGAGGGGGCCAAGGGCCTCGAGCTGGCGGCGCGCGCGCACGACGGCGTCGTGGGCCCGCGTCAGGTTGTCGAAGTGCTCGACGAGCGAGGCGACCTGCGCGCGGGTGTCGAAGGGCTCGAGCATGTGACTGCGGACGAAGTCGTTCAGGTTGTCGACGGCCTTCATGGACACCGTCTGGTGGAACAGGTCCATCGCCTGCTCCGAGTCGATCCCGAGCCGGCGCCGGAAGTCCTTGCCGTACTCGGGGAACGTGTCGTGGACCCGCGCGCCGCGGCCCCGAAGGCGCCGCTTGAGGCCGGACAGCTCGGCGCCGAAGTCGGAGAAGTCTGCCGCGATGGACAGGTCGTCGTCCGCCACGACGTAGAACCGCTCTGGCTGTCCCTGCGCAGCGTCGCGCACGTGGAAGACCTGCGCGAGGGACACCGTGAGCCCGAAGTCGGCGTTCGCGAACACGCCGAGCACGACCGACA
>JAJYGM010000730.1 GCA_021785095.1 Actinomycetes bacterium | reverse complement strand
GCGGGTACGGCGGTGCCGGGTAGCTCCCGGGCGGGTACGGCGGCGCATTCGGAGGCGGCGCATTCGGAGGCGGCGCATTCGGAGGCGGCTCGGGACGGCTGGGCAGATCCGCTGTGGTCACGGGCCACCTCCTGAGAGCGGCTACGCCTTGTCGACCGCAGCGCCAGGATATCGAGAGGGGTTGTGACCCAACGGGATGGGACGTCGCCGGCCTGGTCGCCTGTCACCTGGAGGGACGCCGGACCTTGCCGAGCGCGATGTGACCAGATCAGCCGTGGCGGCGCATGTCGACCGCGTTGATCCGCTCGGCGCGTATCCGCACGACGACCCGCGTCGCCCCAGGGGGGTCGAACGCTCGAAGGTCTGCGCCGTACTTGGCCCCGAAGCGATCCGCGAAGAGGTACTCGTCGTCGGGCTCGATCTCCGCGTCGCCCCGGATCTCGAGGTAACGCTGCGGCACTGCCAGGTCGAGCACCAAGAGCGCGCATCTCGGGTCCCTGCGGAGGTTCCTCGTCTTCTGGCGTGCGGTGCTGAGGGAGATCGCGACGGGACGCTCCTCGTCGTCGTCCCTGAGGAACCACACCTCGGTGAGCTGGGGAGTCCCGTCGGGGCCGACGGTGGCGAGGGTCGCGACATCGGCGTCGAGAAGGTCGCGATGGGACTCGGGGACGAGCGGCACGGCTCAACGGTCTACACCTCCCGAGGTTCGCCGGCACGCGCTCGCGCCACCTGCCTGCCGGCGCGCCCGGGTGCGGCCACCTTCTCGGGTGCGTCCCGAGCATCGTCGCTACCCTGGGAGCTTCGAGCGGAGGAGGTCCGACGTGGCGGAGGCGCTGACGGTCGACTGGGCCGTATTGCGGGGCCATGCCTCGGCAGCCGCGGCGCGGGCGTACGCGCCGTACTCCCGGCTCCGTGTCGGCGCCGCCGGCCTCACCGAGGCCAGCCAGGTGGTGACCGGCTGCAACGTCGAGAACGCCTCCTACGGCCTCACCCTCTGCGCGGAGTGCGGTCTCGTCTCCGCGCTGCACATGAGCGGCGGATCGCGCCTCGTCGCGGTGAGCATCGTGGCCGGCGACGGCCAACCGCTCGCACCCTGCGGCCGGTGCCGGCAGCTGCTGTTCGAGGCGGGCGGGAGCAGGGTCCTCGTGGACGGTGGCGAAGGCGCCGGCCCGATGACCCTGGGCGCCCTCCTTCCCGGCGCGTTCGGTCCAGGTGACGTCGACGCCCGACGTGAGACAGCCGAGAGCGCCGGCGGTGAGAGCGGAGTCACGCCGTGACTTCCCGGACCCACGAGATGGTCGAGCTCATCCGTCGCAAGCGCGACGGCGGACGGCTCGACGGCGAGGAGATCGATTGGCTGATCGGCACCTACGCCGCAGGCCGCGTGCCCGACTACCAGATGGCCGCGTTCTTGATGGCCGTCTTCTTGAACGGGCTCGACCGCGCCGAGCTCGGACGCCTGACCGCTGCGATGGTCGCCTCGGGCGACCGGCTCCACCTCGAGGGACTGTCGCGTCCGACCGTGGACAAGCACTCGACGGGCGGCGTGGGGGACAAGGTCTCCCTCGTCCTCGCGCCGCTCCTTGCGAGCGTGGGCGCGTGCGTGCCGCAGCTCTCCGGGCGGGGCCTCGGCCACACCGGCGGCACGCTCGACAAGCTCGAGGCGATCCCCGGTTTCCGCAGCGACCTCTCGCCCTCCGAGGTCCGCTCGGTCCTCGAGCGCGTGGGCTGCGTGATCTGCGCTGCAGGGCCCGGGCTCGCACCGGCCGACAGGAAGCTCTACGCGCTGCGCGACGTCACTGCGACCGTCGAGTCGGTTCCCCTCATCGCCAGCTCGATCATGTCCAAGAAGCTCGCGGAAGGCACCGCCGCGCTGGTCCTCGACGTGAAGGTCGGCTCCGGCGCGTTCATGCGGGACCTCGACCGGGCCCGGCAGCTGGGCGAGACGATGGTCGCCATCGGGACGGAGCACGGGTTGCGGATGGCCGCGCTGCTCACGCGGATGGACGAGCCGCTCGGGCGCGCGGTCGGAAACGGCGTCGAGGTGGAGGAGTCGGTGGCGACCCTCTCGGGCCGGGGCCCGGAGGACCTCGTCGAGCTCGTCGTGACCCTCGGCGCCGAGATGGCGACCCTTGCCGGCTTGGAGATCGCCGCGTCGGCTGACCCGAAGGGCGAGCTCCGCGCGGCGCTGGACGACGGACGGGCGCTGTCGGTCTTCCGCGAGATGGTCCGCGCCCAGACAGGCGACCCCGACGCACCGCTCCCGACCGCCCGGCACCGGACCCTCGTCACCGCTCGGGCTCCGGGTTTCGTCCGTGCCATGGACGCCCGGCGGATCGGCGAGGGCGCGTGGCGGCTGGGGGCGGGGCGCACGAAGCTGGAGGACCCGGTCAGCGCCGCCGCCGGCGTCGTCTGCCTGCGGAGGTCCGGCGAGCCGGTCGAGGCCGGCGATCCGCTGCTCGAGCTCCGGAGCGACGAGCCGGGGCGGCTCGGCCCGGTCGCCGAGCAGCTCGAAGATGCCGTCGAGATCGGCCCCGATCCTCCGGCTCCCCGGCCTCTCGTGCTCGAGGTGATCCGCCAGTGAGCGCCGCGGGCGCGCCGGTCGCGGTGCCGACGCTCGAGGAGATCCGGCGCGTCCCGAAGGTCGTGCTCCACGATCACCTCGACGGCGGGCTCCGCCCCCAGACGGTCGTCGACCTCGCCCGGGAGACCCACCTGCGCGGCCTGCCGACGACCGACGTGGGCGAGCTGGCGGACTGGTTCCGGGCAGGGGCTGCACGTGGCGACCTCGGCCTCTACCTCGAGGGGTTCGCGCACACGGTCGCCGTGATGCAGACGCGCGAGGCGCTCGTGCGTGTGGCCGCCGAGTGCGCCGAGGACCTCGCCGATGACGGCGTCGTCTATGCCGAGGTCCGCTTCGCCCCCGAGTTGCACACCGCGAAGGGGCTCTCCGAGGCCGAGGTCGTCGAAGCCGTCCTGGAAGGGTTCCGCCAGGGGAGCGAGGGGCGCGGGATCCGCATCTACGCGCTGCTGACCGCGATGAGGACCGCGGCGCGTTCGCTCGAGATCGCCGAGCTCGCGGTGCGCTACCGCGACGACGGCGTCGTCGGCTTCGACATCGCAGGGGCCGAGAAGGGCAGCCCTCCGACCGAGCACCTCGCCGCGTTCCAGCTGGTCGGGCGAGAGAACTTCCACATCACGATCCACGCCGGAGAGGGTTTCGGCTTGCCGTCGATCTGGGAGGCGCTGCAGATCTGCGGAGCGGACCGGCTGGGCCACGGAGTCCGCATCCTCGACGACATCGAGCGGCGCCCCGACGGGTCGGTCTCTCTCGGACGTCTCGCGAGCTACGTCCGCGATCGCAGGGTGCCGCTCGAGATGTGCCCGACGTCCAACGTGCAGACGGGAGTCGTTCCTTCCCTGTCGGAGCATCCGATCGGACTTCTGCGCTCGTTGTTCTTCCGCGTGTCGGTGAACACGGACAACCGCCTCATGAGCGGCGTCACCGTCTCCTCGGAGCTGCACGGCGTGGCACGAGCCTTCGGCTACGGCTGGCACGACATCGAGTGGCTGACGCTGAACGCGATGAAGAGCGCGTTCGCACACTTCGACGAGCGCCTGCAGCTCATCAACGACGTGATCAAGCCGGGCTTCGCCGCGGCTCGCGTCGCGGCCGGTGCCTCGTGAGCCGCCCGGCTGCGGCGTCGCCAGGCAGCAGTACTGTGGCGAGGGTGGAGGAAGACGGACGGCTGGGCAGCCAGACGTCTCGCGTGCCTGAAGGGGAGCGAGCGGCCGCTCGCGTCGCAGCGTCGCCGAGCGTGGTGCCCACCCCTCTCGCGGGTCCCTGGTCCCTAGACATCGTCACCTCCGACGCGGCGTTGCGAAAGCTGCTCCACGGCCTCCCAGGCGTCGACCAGGTCGGCGCGGAGGCGCGGGCGGCCGCGCTCGCCACCCGGTCGATCAAGCGCGAGGCCAAGATGTGGGCGCTCGAGATGGCGATCGCCATGATCGACCTCACCACGCTGGAGGGTTCCGACACGCCCGGAAAGGTCGCCGCGATGTGCGCGAAGGCGCGCCGCCCGGACCCCGCCGACCCGGAAGTGCCGCCCGTCGCAGCGGTGTGCGTGTACCCCGACCTCGTCGGAGCCGCGATCGGTCACCTGGCGGGGAGCCCCGTCGCGGTGGCGTCCGTCGCGACCGCGTTCCCCTCCGGGCGGGCGTCGATGAAGGTGAAGCTCGCCGATGTGCGCGACGCGCTCGACGCGGGTGCGCAGGAGATCGACATGGTGATCGACCGCGGCGCCTTCCTCTCGGGGCGCTACGGCCAGGTCTACGAGGAGGTGCGGGCCGTGCGCGAGGCCGCCGGCTCCGCACTTCTGAAGGTGATCCTCGAGACGGGGGAGCTGGCCACCTACGACAACGTCCAGCGAGCTGCCTGGCTCGCGATGCTCGCGGGCGCAGACTTCGTCAAGACGTCGACCGGGAAGGTGGCGCCCGCCTCCACGCGACCCGTCGCCGTCGTGCTGCTGGCAGCAGCTCGAGACTTCCTGCATGCGAGCGGCCGCCGCGTCGGCGTGAAGGTGGCGGGAGGGATACGCACTGCCAAGGAGGCGATCGCCTACCTCGTCATCGCCCGCGAGACGGCGGGCGAGGACTGGCTCTCCCCGACCGCGCTGCGCATCGGGGCGTCCACGCTGCTGAACGACCTGCTCATGCAGCGAGCGAAGCAGCTCACGGGCGTCTACTCGGGCCGCGACCACTTCTCGATCGACTGACGCGGCGGAGACGGGACGCAGATGACGGACGTCGAGGCACGCACGGAGGGGGCGGCGGGCCCCGTGTTCGCCTACGCGCCTGCCCCAGAGTCGCGCGACATCGTGCACCTGGACGCCGAGTACGGGCTGTTCATCGGAGGGGAGTTCCGCCCGGCGGCGACGGGTCGGACGTTCACGACGGTCGACCCCGCCACGGAAGAGCCGCTCGCCTCCGTGGCAGAGGCCGGTGGAGGGGACGTGGACCGCGCGGTCGCCGCCGCGCGCGCGGCCTACGAGGGGGGGTGGGGCAAGATGCGCGGCCGCGAGCGGGCCAAGTACCTCTTCCGCATCGCCCGCATCATCCAAGAGCGCGCTCGCGAGCTGGCGGTGCTCGAGTCGCTGGACAACGGCAAGCCCATCCGAGAGTCTCGCGACGTCGACGTGCCTCTCGCAGCTGCCCACTTCTTCTACTACGCGGGATGGGCGGACAAGCTCGAGTACGCGGGCTTCGGCCCCTCACCGCGTCCGCTCGGCGTCGCCGGGCAGGTGATCCCCTGGAACTTCCCGCTGCTCATGGCCGCCTGGAAGCTCGCGCCGGCGCTCGCCGCCGGCAACACGTGCGTGCTGAAGCCGGCCGAGACGACGCCGTTGTCCGCGCTGTTCCTCGCCCAGATCTGCCAGGAGGCCGACCTGCCTCCCGGGGCGGTGAACGTCGTGACCGGTGCCGGCGCGACCGGGGCAGCGGTCGTCGCCCACCCCGGCGTGGACAAGGTCGCGTTCACCGGGTCGACCGAGGTGGGAAAGGAGATCCGCCGGACCGTGGCGGGCTCGCGCAAGCGGTTGACGCTCGAGCTCGGCGGCAAGGCGGCGAACGTCGTCTTCGAGGACGCGCCGATCGACCAGGCGATCGAAGGCATCGTCAACGGCATCTTCTTCAATCAGGGGCACGTCTGCTGCGCCGGGTCGCGCCTGTTGGTGCACGAGCCGGTCGCCGAGCTCGTCGTGGACCGGCTCCGCCAGCGCCTCGCCACGTTGCGCCTCGGCGATCCGCTCGACAAGAACACCGACATCGGGGCCGTCAACTCCGCGGAGCAGCTGGCGAAGATCCGGCGTCTCGCCGACGCGGGGAGCGAGGAGGGAGCCGAGCGGTGGTCTCCGCGTTGCACGCTTCCCGAGCGCGGGTTCTGGTTCCCGCCGACGGTCTTCACCGGTGTCAGCCAGTCGCACCGGATCGCACGCGAGGAGATCTTCGGTCCGGTGCTCTCGGTGCTCACGTTCCGCACCCCCGCAGAGGCGGTCGCCAAGGCCAACAACACGCCGTACGGGCTCTCGGCCGGCGTCTGGACGGAGAAGGGGAGCTTGATCCTCTGGATGGCCCAGCACCTGGAGGCGGGCGTGGTGTGGGCCAACACCTACAACCGCTTCGACCCGGCCAGCCCGTTCGGCGGCTACCAGGAGTCCGGTTTCGGGCGCGAAGGGGGCCGGCACGGCCTGGAGGCGTACCTCGATGTCTGAGCCCACGGGCCGCGCGGAGGTCCGCAGGACGTGCAAGCTGTTCGTCGGCGGTGCCTTCCCCCGCTCGGAGTCCGGGCGCTCCTACGTGGTCTCGGCGGCGGACGGCACCCCGCTCGCCAATGCCGCACTGGCGTCGAGAAAGGATGCCCGCGACGCGGTGGTCGCCGCCCGCGGCGCGCTCTTCGGGTGGGCGGGCGCGACCGCGTACAACCGCGGCCAGGTGCTCTACCGCGTCGCGGAGATGCTCGAGGGCCGCCGCGCCCAGCTCGCTGCGGAGGTCGGCCTCGCCGAAGGGCTGCGTCCGGCCGCCGCGCGGCGCGCCGTCGACGCGTCCGTCGACCGGCTCGTGTGGTACGCGGGGTGGGCGGACAAGGTCGCCCAGGTGCTCGGCGCCTCGAACCCGGTTGCGGGTCCGTACTTCAACTTCTCGGTGCCCGAGCCCACCGGCGTCGTCGCCGTGCTCGCACCGCAGAAGTCGTGCCTCCTCGGGCTCGTGAGCGCGCTCGCCCCGGTGGTCGTCACCGGCAACACCGCCGTCGTCGTGGCGAGCGAGGACCGGCCCGTTCCCGCGGTGAGCTTCGCGGAGGCGCTCGCGACCGGTGACGTGCCGGCCGGCGTGGTGAACGTGCTGACGGGCCGCACGGCAGAGCTCGCGCCGGTGCTCGCCGGGCACATGGACGTCGACGGCATCGACATCACCGGCGCTCCCTACCGCGCACGTGAGGAGCTCGAGCGACTGGCCGCAGCGAACCTCAAACGCGTGCTCGCGCTCGACGACGTCCCCGAAACGCAGCCGACGTTGCGCCGGACCAGGGCTTTCGTCGAGATCAAGACGGTGTGGCACCCGGTCGGGACGTGAGTTCGTCATCCGCGCGCAAGCGCGTGCCAGAATACGGCGTCGCGCGCGCGCGGTGGCGGGATGGCGATTGGAAAGAAGCGGAAAGGGGGCGACGTGAAACTCACGTCGAGGAAATTGTTTGCGTTCGCAGGGGCACTTGCGCTGAGCTCGGCGGCCCTCGTGGGGGTGGGGAGCGCGGGGGCCTTCGCCGGTGCGTCCGGAAAGGGTCCCGCTGCGAGGCACTCGCCCAAGGCGGCCAAGTTCGTCGGCTGCATGGTGACGGACACCGGAGGGATCGACGACCGCTCGTTCAACGCGTCGTCGTGGCAGGGCATGACCGAAGCCAAGGCGGCTGACCCGAACATCACCGTGAAGTACCTGCAGTCGAAGTCGACAAGCACATACGTCCCGAACATCAACGCCTTCATCGCGCAGAAGTGCGGGATCATCGTGACCGTCGGGTTCCTCATGGGGACAGCGACCGAAGCGGCAGCCAAGGCCCACCCGACGCAGAAGTTCGCGATCGTCGACTACACCTACAAGCCGCCGTTCAAGAACATCGACGCGCTCGTGTTCAACACGGTGCAGGACGGCTTCCTCGGCGGCTACCTCGCGGCCGGCATGACGAAGACCGGCAAGGTGGCCACCTACGGCGGTATGAAGCTCCCGACCGTCACCATCTACATGGACGGCTTCTGGGACGGCGTCCGCTACTACAACAATGTGCACCACACGAAGGTGAAGGTGCTCGGCTGGACAGAGAGGACCCAGACGGGCGAGTTCACCGGGACATTCACGAACCAGACCAAGGGTGAGACAGTCACGAAGACGTTCATCTCCGAGGGCGCGGACATCATCTTCCCGGTCGCGGGCAACGTCGGGCTGGGTTCTGCGAAGGCCGTCCAGAACGCGGACAACGCCGGTGGTCACGTGAACATGTTCTGGGTGGACACCGACGGCTGCATCAGCGCGGCCCAGTACTGCAAGTACTTCATCACGAGCGTCACCAAGGGCATCCAGTCCGCGGTCAAGAACGCGGTGCTGTCGGCCGCGCACGGCACGTACAAGGGTGGCAATTACATCGGGACCCTCGCGAACGGCGGCGTCTTGCTCGCGCCGTTCCACTTGTGGACAAAGCGGGTGCCGGCGAGCCTGAAGGCGCAGCTCAAGCGGGTGGAGCTGGGCATCATCCACGGCAAGATCCCGACGCCGACGAAGAGCCCCGTCTGAGCTCAGCGCTGACCGGCAGGGCGCGCCGCGTCGTCGGCGCGTTCCCCGTCCAGCCGGCAGGAGCCCTCAGCAGTCGAGGTGAGGCGGCGGTCCGGGTGTTCCCGGTCCGCCGCCTCACCACGTTCGTCCCGGGCCCGAGGAGGGCGCGTTGGAACTGAAGCTCCGCGGGGTCACCAAGCGCTTCGGCAGCCTCGTGGCCAACGACCACATCGACCTCGACGTCGCTGCCGGGGAGATCCATGCGCTACTGGGCGAGAACGGCGCAGGCAAGACCACGTTGATGAACGTCCTCTACGGGCTCACCCAGCCCGACGAGGGCGAGATCGAGGTCGACGGCCACCGCGTCCGCTTCAGGAGCCCGAAGGACGCGATCGACGCAGGCATCGGCATGGTCCACCAGCACTTCATGCTGGTGCCGGTGTTCACCGTCGCGGAGAACGTGGTCCTGGGGCGCGAGCCCACGAAGCCATTCGGGCTCCTCGACCGCCGCCGGGCGCGCGGAGAGGTCCAGGACCTGTCGAACCGCTACGGCCTCTCCATCGACCCGGACGCCTACGTCGAGCACCTCCCGGTCGGCGTGCAGCAGCGCGTCGAGATCGTGAAGGCGCTCATCCGTCAGGCCAACGTGCTCATCCTCGACGAGCCGACCGCGGTCCTCACCCCGAACGAGACCCAAGAGCTGTTCAGGATCATGCGGGAGCTCAAGGCGTCGGGCCGGTCGATCCTCTTCATCAGCCACAAGCTGAAGGAGGTCCAGGCCGTCGCAGACACGGTCACGGTGCTCCGCCGCGGACGGGTCGTCGGATCGCCCCCTCCGAGCGCGACCGACGCCGAGCTCGCGACGCTCATGGTCGGGAGGGACGTGGAGCTGCGGGTCCACAAGGAGCCGGCGGAGCCGGGAGACGTCGTGCTCGTCGTCGACGGCCTGGTCGTCCGCGACGAGACCGGCAGGATCGCAGTCGACGGGGTCTCCCTGGAAGTCCGGGCGGGGGAGATCCTCGGCGTCGCAGGGGTGCAGGGGAACGGGCAGACGGAGCTGTGCAAGGCGCTCATGGGCCTCCTGCCCGTCGATCGGGGGATGGTGGCGGTGGGCGGGCGCGACCTCACGCGTGCTTCGACGCGCGCCGTGCTCGGGGCGGGCGTCAGCTACATCCCCGAGGACCGCCAGGAGGACGGGCTCGTCGAGAGCTTCAGCGTCGCAGAGAACCTGGTGCTCGACGTCTACGACCGGAAGCCCTTCTCGTCGGGCATCAGCCTCCGCCCGGACAGGGTCCGCGACGCCGCCCGCACGAGCATGGCCGAGTTCGACATCCGCGCGGGCTCGATCGAGGTTCCCGCGAAGACGCTCTCGGGCGGGAACCAGCAGAAGCTCATCGTGGCGAGGGAGCTCAGCCGCGAGACCCGAGTGCTCCTGGCCAACCAGCCGACCCGTGGCTTGGACGTCGGCTCGATCGAGTTCGTCCACCGCCGCATCGTCGCCAACCGCGACGCCGGCTCGGCGGTCGTCATCGTGTCGAGCGAGCTCGACGAGATCTACGCGCTGTCCGACCGGATCGCGGTGATGTACGAGGGGAAGATCGTCGGGGTCGTGCCGCCGACGACGCCCGCGACGGAGCTCGGGCTGCTCATGGCCGGCGCGACATCGACCCCCGGCGAAGAGAGTCTCCCCGGCGAGGAGGGGCTCCCCGGCGAGGAGGTCTCGGAGGTGCAGCCCGCGTGAGCAGCGAGGTCGCGGTCGAGGCGGGAGGGACCGCCAAGAGCGAGGACGGCCCGCCGTCCCCCGCGACCGGTGGCGACGGCCGGCCCGGGGCGCGGGGCTTCACCGAGGCGCTCCTGGACGCGGTCACCAGCGGGAACACGGTCACGGTCACCGTTCTCGCCTTCCTCTGCGCCATCTTCCTCGGCGGGCTGATCATCGCCTTCACCAACACGACCGTGCTCCACGCGTGGGGCAACCTCTTCTCTGCGCCCGGCAAGGCGTTCGCCACCGCCTGGGACACCGCGGCCGGCGCGTACGTCGCGATGTTCGAGGGTGCGATCGTGAACCCTCACGCGGTCTCAGCAGCGTTCCACGGCGGCCCCGTCTCCACAGTCTTCAACCCGTTGTCCGAGACCGCCGTGAACGCCACGCCGATCATCCTCACGGGCTTGGCCGTGGCGGTCGCGTTCCGTGCCGGCCTCTTCAACATCGGCGCCGCGAGCCAGTTCATCGGCGGCGCGATGATCGCCGGCTGGATCGGCTTCGCCGTGCACCTCCCCTTCATCCTGCACGCGGCGGTCGCGGTCGCCGGCGGCCTCGTCGGCGGCGCCGTCGTGGGCGGCTCCGTCGGCTTCCTCAAGGCAAGGACGGGGGCGCACGAGGTCATCGTCACGATCATGTCGAACTACGTGATGGAGTACCTGCTGCTCTATCTTCTCGGACTGACGGCGTTCCGCCGCCCGGGCAACCCGAACCCGATCAGTCCCCCGATCGCCACAAATGCGGTCCTCCCTCACCTTTTCGGCTCGACCCTGCGGGTCAACGTCGGGTTCCTCATCGCGCTGGCGGCCGCGGCGGCCGTGTGGTGGGTGCTCAACCGTACGACGATCGGCTTCGAGCTGCGCACCGTCGGTTCCAACCCGCGGGCCGCTCGCAGCGCGGGGATGTCGCCCGAACGGACGTGGATCGTGGTGATGCTCCTCGCAGGCGCACTCGCCGGGCTCGCCGGCGCGGCCGTGGTGCAGGGGACCAACTTCAACGTCGCTCCGCAGATCTACGGCACATACACCGTGGACTCGATCACCGTCGCCCTCCTCGGCCGTGCGAGCCCGACCGGCACCGTGCTCGCGTCCCTGCTCTTCGGCGCGCTTCGAGCGGGCGGCGTGACGATGCAGGCATCCACGCAGGTCCCCGTCGACATCGTCACGGTCATCGAGGCGCTGATCGTGCTGTTCGTGGCCGCGCCGCCCCTGATGCGCGCGGTCTTCCGGTTGCGCGAGCCACGGGCGGGCGGCGGCGAGCAGCTCGAGGCGAGGGGCTGGGGCGGATGACGGTCGCCTCCGCCTCGGTCGTCGCGGCCCGGCGAACGATCACCGTCGAACGCAGGGTCGTGATCGGCGGGCTGCTCGTGGTGCTCGGGCTGCTCGACGCGCTCGTGTTCGGCTATCTCTCCCCGCCGGGGCATGCGGTGTTCTCGTTCACGCTCACAGGCGCGGCGGTGAGCGTGCCGAACCTGAGCGTGACACCGCGACCTGTCTGCGTCGCCCTCGGCGCGCTGAGCTGCGTGATCGGCGCGGGCTTCGTGGGGTTCCGGCTCTCCAGGATCGCCCGACGGGTCGCTGCGGGGGTCTGCGTGGCCGCCCTGGCCGTCGCCTTCCTCTGCTGGGCCGACGCAGGGCGCATCCCGCTCCCGTTCACCTCGCTCCTCTCGACGACGGTCGACTCTGCGATCCCCCTGATGCTGGGTGCGCTGTCGGGGTGCCTGTGCGAACGCTCGGGCGTCATCAACGTCGCGATCGAAGGGCAGCTCCTCACCGGCGCGTTCGGTGCTGCGGTCGTCGCCAGTGCCTTCGGCTCCATCTGGCTCGGTCTCCTCGCCGGGCCGCTGTGCGGCGTCTTGATCGCGGCGCTGCTCGGGCTGTTCGCGCTCCGCTACCGCGTGGACCAGATCGTGCTCGGCATCGTGCTCGACCTGTTCGCATCGGGGATCACCGCCTACCTCTACGACGCGGCGCTCGTTCCCTTCGCGAACCGTCTGAACTCGCCTGCCACCTTCGGCGCCTACAAGATCCCGCTGCTCGGGGACATCCCGATCGTCGGACCGGTGCTGTTCGACTCGACGATCTTCCTCTACATCACCTACGTCGCGATCTTCGCGGTGCAGGTCGGGCTGTTCTCGACCCGCTGGGGGCTGCGCGTCCGCTCGGTCGGGGAGCACCCGACTGCCGCCGACACCGTAGGGATCAACGTGAACGCCACGAGGTGGCGCAATGTCCTCCTGGGCGGGGCGGTCGCCGGCATCGGCGGTGCGTACCTCACGATCGGCTCCGTCGGCGCCTTCGGCAAGACAATGTCGTCGGGCCTCGGCTTCATCGCGCTCGCAGCGATGATCTTCGGAAGATGGACGCCGCTGGGCGGCGTCGCGGCCGCGCTCCTCTTCGGGTTCATGACCGCGCTGTCCGGAGTGCTGGGCACGATCAACTCGCCCATCCCGTCGGACGTCCTGCTCATGTTCCCCTACGTCGCGACGATCGTCGCGGTCGCCGGCCTCGTCGGGCGGGGACGGCCGCCGAAGGCAGACGGCCAGCCCTACATCAAGACGTGACCGCGTACGATGACGTGACGGCGCACCAGGGCGTGACGGCGCCGCAGCCGGATCCCTACGAGGCCGCCCGCGCGTCTGCGGCTGCGCTCGCGGCGGAGACGGGGGTCGATCGTCACGACATCGCCATCGTGCTCGGCTCGGGCTGGTCGCCGGCCGCCGACGAGATCGGGGAGACCGAGTCGGAGATCCCTGTCGGCGCGCTCGCCGGGTTCCCCCGGCCGGCCGTGGCGGGCCACGTGGGGACGGTGCGCTCCGTGCGGGCCGGCGATCGACTCGTCCTCGTCTTCGCAGGCCGCGTGCACCTCTACGAAGGTCACGATCCCGCGGCGGTGGTGCACGGCGTGCGGACGGCGGCAGCGGCCGGGTGCCGCGTCGTCGTGCTCACGAACGCCGCAGGCGCTGTCAACCCTGCCTACGCGGTCGGCCAGCCCGTGCTGATCCGCGACCACCTGAACTTGACCGCGGCCTCGCCGCTGGAGGGCCCGCCGCCCCCGCCGGGGTACGGCCTGCCCTTCGTCGACCTCACCGACCTCTACAGCGCGCGGCTCCGCGCGCTCGTCCGGGCCGAGGACCCGGCGCTCGAAGAAGGCGTCTACGCAGGGTTGCGCGGGCCGCACTACGAGACCCCCGCGGAGATCGCGATGCTGAGCGCCGGCGGCGCGGACCTCGTCGGCATGTCCACCGTGCTCGAGGCGATCGCGGCGCGGCATCTGGGCGTGGAGGTGCTCGGTCTCTCGCTCGTGACCAACGCCGCGGCGGGCAGGACCGGCGCCGCGCTCGACCACGCCGACGTGGTCGCCGCCGGCCACGCGGCTGCCGGGCGGGTCGGACGGCTGCTCGCCTCGGTGGTCCCGTTCCTGTGACCGACCTGTTCTCCGACGCGCGTGCATGGGCGTCGCAGGACCCCGACGATGCCGATCGCGCCGAGATCGAGCAACTGCTCGCCGAGGGCGGGGACGCCGCCCGCGCGAAGCTCGAAGAGCGTTTCGCCGATCGGCTGCACTTCGGCACCGCCGGGCTGCGGGGTGCCGTCGGCGCCGGCCCGAACCGCATGAACCGCGCCGTCGTCCGCCAGACGACCGCCGCCCTCGCTCGGTGGCTCGGCGTGCACCGTCCAGGAGCGCGCCGCACCGGCGTCGTGGTGGGGTGCGACGCCCGTCACCGGTCGAGCGAGCTCGCGGACGAGGCGACCGCGGTCCTTGCGGGTCACGGGATCCCCGTGCACCGGCTGCCGGACCGCCGGCCCACGCCGCTCCTCGCGTTCGCCGTCCGCCATCTCGGTGCGGCAGCGGGCGTGATGATCACCGCGAGCCACAACCCGCCTGCCGACAACGGCTACAAGCTCTACCTCGACGACGGCGCGCAGATCGTGCCGCCGGTCGACGCGGAGATCGAGGCGCTCGTCGAGCAGGTCGGGCCGCTCTCCGACGTGCCGCTGGCCGGCCCGTCCGATCCCCGCATCGTGCGTCTCGGGGACGCCGTGTCGAAGGAGTACCTCCGCTCGGTCGTCGCGGCGGCTCCCGGTCACCTGCCCCGAGCGCCGCTCTCGGTGGTCTACACGCCGATGCACGGCGTCGCGGGCGAGCTCTTCGTGGAGGGGATGCGCCTGGCCGGGCTCCCGCCGGTCTCGGTCGTCGCGGCGCAGGCGGCGCCGGACCCCGACTTCCCGACGGTCGCCTTCCCGAACCCCGAAGAGCCCGGGGCGCTCGACCTCGCGTTCGCCGAGGCGTCGCGGCTCGGCGCGGACCTGGTCCTCGCGAACGACCCCGACGGAGACCGGCTCGCCGTCGCCGTTCCGGATGCGGCCGCCCCGATGGGTTGGCGCCGGCTGACCGGGGACGAGGTGGGCGTGCTGCTCGGCGCCTTCGTCCTCGACCGCGTGCGCGAGGGCTGGCGCCCGTTCGGCGGGACCGCGGGGCGCCCGCTGGTCGCGGCGTCGATCGTGTCGTCGACCATGCTCGAGAAGATCGCCGAGGACGCCGGCGTGCCCTTCGTCGCGACCCTCACCGGCTTCAAGTGGCTGGCACGAGCGGCGGACGCCGTGCCGGGAACCCGCCTCGTCTACGGCTACGAAGAGGCGCTCGGCTACGCCGTCGGCGATGTCGTGCGCGACAAGGACGGGATCGGCGCGGGTCTCACGTTCCTCGCGCTCGCCGGTCACCTGCGGGCACGGGGGTCGACGCTCGAGCGCTGCCTGGGCTCGTTGATGCGCCGCTACGGGGTGCACCGCACCGTCCAGCACTCGGTCCCCACCCCCGACCCCGGCGAGCGGATGGCACGGTTGCGCGCGGACCCTCCGGCCGAGATCGCGGGGTCCGAGGTGCGACGGTCCCTCGATCTCGCGGCGGGCTGCACGTGGCAGGAAGGCCTTCCTGCGCTCCCGCCTGCGGACGTCCTCGCGTACTGGCTCGCCACGGGCACCCGCGTCCTCGTCCGACCGAGCGGGACCGAGCCGAAGCTGAAGGGCTACGTCGAGGTCGTCCGCACGGTGGGCGGCGGCGACGTCGCCGGCGCGCTCGCAGCGGCGGAGGAGGAGCTCGACGCGATCGGCGCGGCGCTCGGTGCGCTCCTCGGCGGGTGAGCACGACGAGGGCCGAGCTGGCTGCCCCGGCCTGCCTGCGAGGATGCCCGGCGGGACTCGCTCCCGTCAGCGGAGGATGAGGAGCGGCCCCCCGTCCCGCCGGGCGGACGCCACATCATACTGCGATTCGGTGACAGTCAAGTGTCGGATAGGTGACGCACCAGGGTGGCGGTAGGCGGCGACGCGACCGCCGGATCCGGGCAGGGGCGAGGAGGAAGCCGGCCGGCGGACCGCCGAGCGTGTCACCCGGAACGCTGTCGTGATCTGGCGGCCTGTCGGCGCGAGCACGTACCAGTAGCCGCCGACGTTCAGGATCGCCTGGCCGGTGATCATGCCGGGGGTTGTGTCGCCTTTCCAGCTGTAGAGCGGGCGACCCGCGTAGGCGATCTGGAGGCGGCCGTCGGGCCGGCGGATCGTGCTGACGAGCGACTGGTCGAGGCCCGTTGCGACCTTCGGCGTCGTGGTCGTCGTGAGGAGCGGGGGCCACAGGGTGACGCACAGCCCCGAGGTGCAGCTGCTCGATGTCGGCCTGTCCGGCGTGAAGTCGTAGAGGGTGCGCCCCGACGGCGTCGCGAGGATGCGGCCGGCCGGCGAGCTCTCCGTCGACAGTGTGACGCCCCGCGCGGTCGTCGGCGTGGTGGTGAACGACGCTGCTGTGATGCCGCCGGAGCACGCGGACAGGATCATGCCGCAGGCCGCCAGTGCCGCCGCGCCGACGAGGTGGCGGTGGACGCGGCTCATGCCGCGTCGGCGGGGTCCGGAGGGTGGAAGGAGAGCGGCAGGTCCGCCAGGCGGACCAGGGTGGAGGAGATCCAGCGGGTGAGCGTCTCGGCGAGCGGCGCGAGCGACGCAGGGTCCTCGAGCTGGGCCTCGTCGAAGCGGACCGCGCCTTCGTAGCTTCCCTCGACCGCCCATCGCACCGAGGCCTCTTCGGCCTCTCCGGCTTCGGGGTCTGCGTGCACCTCTTCGATGGTCGTCGCCGTCCGGACCAGCGGGTCGCGCCCGATCGGCGGGCTGGCAGGTGGGAGCACCGAGAGCACGCGTTCGGCCGACGGCGCCTCGGCGAGGCGTTGGATCCGCATGGAGACCTCCACGACGGCCTCGGGCATCTCGGCCGGCGTCTCGCCGATCGACCAGGTGCGGTAGGCGGTCTGGCTCCAGGTCGGCCAGTCGATCGAGAGGTCGACCCGCACGCGAGGCGGCTGGCCCTCGCCGGGAAGGCTGTAGCTCGTCTCGAAGGACACGTCGCCCAGGAAGACGTCGACCTGGAACCGCTCCTCGATGGCCTGGCGCTCGAGGAGCGCCCGGTCGAAGGAGTCCTGTACGGCTGCGATGAAGTCGACGAGCAGGTGGTCCAGCACGACGAGCCCGAGGCTACCGGGGTGGGCGGCACCCGGGTGCAACGGGGTCCGGGGCCCGGACCAGGTGATGCCGGCCGAGGCCGGGTCGGTGAGCGGAGCCGGCCGATCGAGCTGCAGTTGCCCGGCCTCTCACCCCCTGCCGCTCGCCGCTCTCCCCGGCCGGGTGCTTCCCACCGTCGGGCAGACGAACGGCGCCGTACTGCGTTCGAGCACGCGGAGCGCCGACCCTGACGCGCCGGAAGAGACGACCGTGTCGCGAGGGCACGGAGCCATCCGGAGAGTGACGTCGGTGAGGTCGCAGAGCGCGACCGTGTAGAGCAGCACGCTGCCGCTGACCGCGATCCCTGCCAAGGCAGGGAACTGCGGCGTGATCTCCACTTTCAGGCTCACCACGCTCCCGCGCTGCGCAGAGCCGGCGGTCGGTGACGGTCACGCCCCGCGCCGAGCTCGCGCATCGGGGGGCGCGGAACGGGCGGGCGCAGGACCGAAACGCCGATGCGGCGCCATCAGCGCAGTTCGTAGCCGATGGCCTTCGTGTGGCCTCCGTTGCAGAGGCTGGCCGAACACGCCGAGAGCCCGATCGACACGTCCATCTCGACGAGGAGCTCGACGGCGTCGCCGACCTTCGATAGAGGTGGTTTCGTCACGATCCGCCCGTCGGACTCGACGGTCGAGTTCTGGAAGACGTTGAACGGCGTCGGCATCAGGTGCTCGCAGACCCCTTTGTCAGCGAGAGCTGCCGTCAGGTTCTGCAGGCAGTTCGGGTGATGCCCGGTCACTCCGTACTGGATACGGAACATCTCCGGGCTGCATGCGGTGAGCAAGAAGTCGTGGCGGCCGACGTCGTCTCGAACGATGCGAAGCATCGGAGCACTCTTGTTGGAGTACAGCACGTCTCCTGCGGTGAACAAGATCTTGCTGCCGTAGTCGAAGCTGCGGCCGTTCGAGATCCACTCGGTGAGATCGTCC
>JAJYGM010000205.1 GCA_021785095.1 Actinomycetes bacterium | reverse complement strand
CCGCGGTTGCATGGGCAACCCGGGCGACCACCGCTCGGCTGAGCGGTGGAAGGCCCGACAGGTCGATCCGCCCGGCGAGCAACCGGTAGCTCTCCTGCTCGATCGGGTGGACGTTCACGCCGCCGTCCCTCCTACGAGCGCGTCGGCAGGGCAGATCTCGATGCACGCCAGACAGTCCGTGCAGCGAGCCACGTCGACGACGGGGCGCCACGGCGCCGGAAGCAGCGCGCGTTCGGGGCACGTCGGGAGGCAGGCACCACACGCGGTGCAGCACCCCAGCACGCTCACGGGCATGGCCTGTACCCCCTCGGCGTGACCATGCGCCCGGCACGTAGCTCGGAGCTCGTGGCACCCACGATGACGCAGGTCGTCATCCCGACCGTCGCCGGGTCGACCAGCGCGAGCGTGGTGCAGGTGACCGTCTGGGCGGGCCGGTAGGCGTCGGTGACCAGCCCGACAGGAGTGTGCGGGGGCCGGTAGGCGCCGAGGATCTCCAGAGCCGCCGTGAGCTGCCAGGTGCGTGCGCCGGAGCGGGGGTTGTAGAGCGCGACGACGAGGTCCGCCTCGCCGGCCGCGCGGAGGCGCCGCTCGATCACCTCCCAGGGCGTGAGGAGGTCGGAGAGGCTCACGACGGCGTGGTCGTGGCCGAGCGGAGCGCCCAGCAGGGAAGCGGCGGCGAGCGCGGCGGTGACACCTGGCACGACCTCGACCTCGACGCCGGGCGCGACGGTCGCTGCGAGCTCGAGCACGAGCGAGGCCATCGCGTAGACCCCGGCGTCGCCCGAGCACACGAGGGCCACACGCCTGCCTCTCGCCGCCTCCTCGAGCGCCCGCCGGGCTCGGACGACCTCGTCCCCGATGGGCGACGGCTCCACGACCTGTGAGGCGCACAGCAGGTCGCCCACCAGTTCGAGGTAGGGGCGGTAACCGGTCACGATCTCGGCAGCGCGCACCGCCGTCGCTGCGGCCGCCGTCCGGTGCGCGGGCGCGCCGGGGCCGAGGCCCACCACCGACAGTCGCCCAGGTGGACATGCGCGCCGCGCGATCGCCACCGTCGCTCCGGCCGATCTGCGCTTGGGGACAGCGAGCGTTGCCTTGCTTCCCGCTGCGAGCAACGCGGCCGCCTCCGCGACGCTCGGCGTGCCGACGTGAGCGGCGACCGACGCACTCGGGTGGGGCACGCGCACCTCCGCCAGCTCGGTGGCCGAGAAGTCGCGCACCGGCAGTCCGAGGGAGACCACAGCGGGATGCACGCGGCGGCGGTCGATGGTCGCGACGAGCGCGACGCTCTCTCTCGCGAGGCCGGCCCCGGCGAGGGCGGACTCGAGCAGCTCCGCCACCTCGCAGGGGTCGGCCTCCGACGAGCAGCCCACGCCCACCACGAGCGACGCAGGTCGGAGCAGGGCGACTCCGGGGCACGTCACGGCGGCGGCGTCGCTCACGACGACGCGCTCGGGGCCCGGTCCGGCGACGAGCGAGGCGGGTGCGGGCCAGCCGGGGACGTCCACCTCGACGAGCGGGGCGCGTCCTGCGAGCAGTGCCGCCGTCACGCCCGCCACGTCGCCAGTAGCGCTATATCCCGGCAGCAGGTCGAGAGCTGCCGCCCCGACTGCGTCGGTGGCGGTCGTGACGACGGGCTCTGCGCCGAGCAGCGCCGCTACCTCGAGCGCCAGAGCGTTGGCGCCTCCGCGGTGCCCCCCGCACAGCGACACGACCCAGCGACCCGACTCGTCGACGCAGACGACGCCGGGATCGCGCTCCTTGTCACGAAGCAGCGGCGCGACGATCCGCACGGCGGCGCCGGTGGCGACCATGAGCACGAGGCCGTCCACCTCGTTCCACAGACCGCGCACGGTCTCGCGTAGCGAGCCGTGGCAGCGCTCGTAGGGAAGCCGGATGGCGAGCTCGCGGCCGGCGTCGGTGGCCGAGACGCAGACGATCCTCACGCCTCCGGCCCCCAGACGACGAACACGGGGTTGTGTGCCACGAGACGGAGCCCACCGTCAGCAAGCCGCTCCCCGCGGGCCAGCGCCACCTGCACCAGGTTGCCAAGTCGCGAAGCCGCGGCGGCGGCCCGCTCCATCGCGGTATAGGTCGCAACGACCCGCCCCCCGCGACCCGTGCGTTCCAGGACGGCGTCGAGCACCGCGAGCCCGCCTCCACCGACGAAGGCCCGGTCGGGATCGGGAAGTCCCACCAACGCGGCCGGGGCCTCGCCGGTCAGCACGTGGACCGCCACCTTGTGGGCGGCCACGTTGCGCCGAGCGCGGGCGGCGTCTTCGGGACTCCGTTCGATCGCATACACGGCGAGGCCGGGCGCGAGTGCTGCGGACTCGATGGCGACGCTGGCGCTCCCGGCGCCGACGTCCCAGAGCACGCCCAGCGTGGGCAGGGCGAGCTTGCCGAGCACGACGGCTCGCACTTCGGCCTTGGTGATCATGGCGTCCCGGTGCTCGAAGGCCGCATCGGGTCGACCCCAGGCGAGGGAGGGCGCCGCGGCGACCGGCTCGCCGGCGACGAGCACGACGACCGAGCGCGGATCGAAGGTGCCGGCTGCGAGACCGGCAAGGTCGGTCTCGACCACGGACTCGTCTCGGGTCCCGAGGCGTGAGCACACGGCGACGCGGCGATGGTCACCACCGGCGGCGAGGACGGCCTTGCCGACGGCCTCTGGTGGGTTGTGGGGCGAGGTGAGCACTGCTGCTTTCGCGCTCCGGGCGGCGAGGGACGCCGCGGAGGCGAGGGGGCGGCCATGGGCGGAGACGACCACGGCGTCGTCCCAGGGGACGCCGATGCGCGCGAACGCGACGGCGACCGCCGACGGCGCGGGATGCACCTCGAGCTGCTCGGGACCGAAGCGGGCGGCGAGCGGCCTCAAGATGCCGAAGAAGCCGGGGTCGCCCGAGGCGAGCACGCAGGCCAGGCCGGGCTCGGCGGCGATCGCGTCGAGCGCGGCGCCGACGTCCGCGCCGACCACGACCGTGCGCGCTCCGGCGGGCGCGAGCGCGAGGTGTCGGCGCCCGCCGACCACGAGGTCGGCTCGGGCGAGTGCAGCTGCTGGCCGCGCAGAGAGTGCCGCTCCGTCCGCGCCGAGGCCGACCACGACGATCTGCTCAGGCACGAGCCACCGCGAGCGCTCCCTCGAAGTCGACCATGATCACCTCGACGGCGAGCGAGCCCCCTGCGTGGGCGAGACACGCCGTCCGGGCGAGGCGGCACAGCTCTACGAGCGGGGCCGTGCAGGTCTCTGCGACGCACACTTCGAAGAAATGGCGTGCCGTGGCGGTGGCGGTGCCGGCGTCCACCACCACCGGTGGGGCGCCGGTCTCCCGGGCAACCTCGGCCAGCAGTTCGCCGTCGACCTCGGAGCGGTGGAAGTGGGTCATCATCACCCCGGCGGCGAGCTTGGCGATCTTGCCGGCCATGCCAACGAAGACCACCCGTTCGATCCCCC
This sequence comes from Actinomycetes bacterium, assembly GCA_021785095.1. Next base: position 284 of record JAJYGM010000205.1, on the reverse strand, counting down.
GCATGGCCGCGCGACGAAGCGCGATGCCGGTGAAGTCCCCGACCTCGACGAAGCACACCTCCGACAGCTCGGGTCGGAGCTGTCTCGCGGCACGTTCGGAGCGGTGGCCCGTAGCGAGGACGAGCGTGTCCGCCCCCTGCGCGGCGGCCACGTCGACCTGCTGGACCACCGAGGCGCGATACGCGGCGGTCGAGAACGGGCGCACGATGCCCGTCGTGCCGAGCAGGGAGATCCCGCCGAGGATGCCGAGCCGGGAGTTGGTGGTCTTCGCTGCCATCTCCTCC
>JAJYGM010000011.1 GCA_021785095.1 Actinomycetes bacterium | reverse complement strand
GTCCTCAGCGAGGCCGGCTGCGTTCTCCCAGGATCCTGACGCGCCGACACCATCTCGCGCGTCTGGATGGACCGGCGGCTTGTCGGCGAACCGGGGCGGAATCTCGATGAGGGCCTTCGTGATGAGCACTGCCACCGGGTTCAAGTCGGATCCGTGGGCCTCGAGGCCCAGCCGCTGCGCCTCGAGCGGGATCGAGCCGCCGCCGCAGAACGGGTCGAGGACCGGCGGGAGGCTGCCGCCGGTGGAGCGGCGGATCTCCGCTCGTGCCTCTTCGAGCACGTCCTCGTTCGTCGTGTTCTCCCACAGCACAAGACGCTCGATGATGTCGAAGAGCCTGCGGCGCTCATCTTCCTGCGCCTGCTGGGTCGGGAAGCGCTCCGGGTCGGAGCTGGGGTCGTCGACGAGGCTGGCGAAGAGCACTGCCCGACAGGCCGCGAGCGGACGGCGAGCCCACCACAAGTGGAGCGTGGCTGGGTGGCCGTGCCGCGGAACAGACTTCTCGTGCGCCGACGCCTCGTTGATCTTGTCCAACGGCAGGGCGACCTCGATAAGCTTCTTCCGAGCGGTCACGGTCGCACCGCCTCTCTGGTCCCCTCGGACGAGTCGAACAAGCGCGCGAGCGAGTAGTTCACCGAGGTCGCGGCGAAATCGGGCTCGGTCATGAACGGGGCGGGCACGTATCGGGGGACCGCAGATTCCTCGTCCACCGCGACGACGGCGAGCCAGTAGCGCGCGCTAGCGTTGAGGCAGGTGAGCACCTCGTTGCGCGTGACGGTGACCGTCGTCGCCCCGACGGCTCTCCCTTTCACCTCGACGAAGCGCAGCTCGCCCGTCGCCGGATCGCGCGATTCGATGTCGTACCCGCGGTTCTCGCCTGCGACGTCGCGCGGCTCGAAGCCCATCGCGCGCTCCGCGGCCATCACCGCATCCATCGCCGCCAGCTCGATGCGCGCCGTCTCCCGTGCGGCGAACTCGGGTGGAGTCGCCCCTCCGAGGCGGGCAAGCAGCCCGTCCGGCAGCACCACTGCGGCGCCCACCAGGACGGGCGGCAGGGAGGTCAGGTGCCGTTCGCGCTCGAGCTCATCGAGTCGACGACCAAGGCGTTCGGCGAGCTCGTCCGCGCGCTGGCGGGCGCGCGCGCTGTTGAGCCGTGGCGTCTTGCCAGCCTGCTCCTGGAGGCGCAGCTCCTCGGCGCGGTGGTCCCAGTAGCTGATCTCAAGGGTCAGGCGCTCCTTCACCGCGGCCATGACCCGGCGCACCCGGTCGTCAGTCCGGGCCCGCACCTCGTCGAGATGCTGTCGCGCCACGTGCTCGACCGCGAAGGCGATGGCGCGATCCTCAAGCTCGCTCCCGCCCAGCCAGGCCGCGTCGAGCACGGGCTCCACCCGGGCCCGTTCGTCGTCGCCAATCGGTTCGTAGTCCTGGAACGGCGCCGGGCCGGCTGAGCGAACAGTGCCCTCGCCACCGAGCTCGACGAACTCGAGGCGGCGCGATACCACACGCCGGGCGCCGTCGATCCCCTCGCGCTGGTCCGTGATGGCGTGCTCGAGGTAGAGCAGCACGCGGGGCTCCTCGCCTGGGTCGAGCCGGTCGACGAGGACGGCGCCGCGGCGCAGGAGGTCGCGATGCTGCTCGCTGAGGACGTCGATGGTCGCGTCGAGCAGCGGATGCCCCGGACACATGAACGCGGCAAGCGGCCGCCCCGGCACCGCGATCAGCTCCTTGTCGAAGACGATGCGCTCGTAACCGGTGCCGAGTGGGGGCCGGTAGCCGGCCTCCCGGGCCCGCTGGCGCACCAGGGCCGGCACGCGGGTGACCTCGTAGCGGCCGCGTTCGCGCTGGATGACCCGTCCGCCCAGTCGCTCGAAGGCCTCGAGGAAGAACGTGCGCACGAAGTGTGGCTGTAGGCGCCGCGCCTCCGCCCGGTCGCGCTCTTCACGCAAGGCCTGCACCCGTGAGGCGTCGAGGGCCTCCGAACCGAGTGCTCGCTCGGCGAGCAGCTCCTCGAGGCGGGGGCGGTCCACCGCGCCGTCGATCACGCGGGCGAGCTGGGCGCGCACCTCGGGACGGTCGCCCTCACGGATGGCCTCGATCAGGAGGTCGCGCAGGGGGCGCTCGTCAAAGGTGAGGCGGCCCAGCACGTCGAAGACCTGGCCGCCCAGGGCCTCCGATTCCGCGGCGAGCTTCTCCAGGAGACGCGCGTACACATCACCTTCGCGGGTCTTGTGAGCCACGAGGTTCCACAGGTGGCAGGTCTCGGTCTGGCCGATGCGGTGGATGCGCCCGAAGCGCTGCTCGAGCCTGTTCGGGTTCCAGGGAAGGTCGTAATTCACCATGAGGTGGGCCCGCTGTAGGTTGATGCCCTCCCCCGCGGCGTCGGTCGCGACGAGCACGACTGCGCCCTTGTCGATCTTGAAGCGCTCCTCGGCCGCCTTGCGGGTGTCACGGTCCAGACCGCCGTGGATCGCCACCACCGCGTCAGGCCGCCCGATCAGGCGTGACAGGCGCTCGACGAGGTAGGTCAACGTGTCGCGGTGCTCGGTGTAGACGACCAGCTTGCGCCGACCGCCACCCGCGTCGAACATTTCGGGGCGATCCTGGAGGAGCGTTGAGAGCTGCACCCACTTCGTGTCGGTCTCACGGTGGCGCACCTCGCCCGCCACCCGCTCGAGCTCGCGGAGGCTCTCGATCTCGGCTCGCAACTCGGCGATCGTGCGCGCCGCGCTGGCCTGGTCGACGACCTGCTCCTGCAGCGCCTCCGCCTCGGCGCCCGGGGCGTCGTCCTCTTCGAGCTCCTCGAGATCATCGGCGCTGATCGCGTCGAGTTCAGGCTGCTCGATCCGCGCCTCCGCCCCCTGTCTGGCCACCTGCGCCTCACGCAGGCGCCGTTCCAGACGCTCACGCCGACGGCGCAGGCTCTGGTAGATCGCCTCGGGCGAGGAGGCGAGCCGACGTTGCAGCACGGTGAGGGCAAAGCCGACCACGTTGCCGCGCTTCGCCTCGCCCTCGCGCGCCAGGCGCTCGGCGCGGTTCATCTCGGTGCGGACGTATTCGGTGACCTGCTCGTAGAGGGCGGCCTCGGGATCGGAGAGCTCGTAGCCCAACACGTACGCGCGGCGGGGCGGGAAGAGCGGCGTGCCGTCGAACTTGACCAGCGTCTCCTTGACCATGCGGCGCATGAGGTCCGACGCGTCAGTGGTCCCGTCGCCCTTGCGGGCGCGGTGGCGGCGCTCGAAGCGGTCGGGATCGAGGAGCGCCATGAAGAGCTCGAAGTCCTGCTCCTTGCCGTTGTGCGGGGTGGCGGTCAGGAGCAGGAAGTGGCGCGTCAGTTCGCGGGCGCGAACCCCGAGCTTGCGCCGCTTGGTCTCCTTGACCTCCTCGCCGAAGACGGTTGCGGCGAGCTTGTGGGCCTCGTCGAAGACGATGAGATCCCAGTCCTGGGCGGCCGCGAGCTTCTCCTGCAGCTCCTCGTCCCGCGCGAGCTTGTCGAGCCGGGCGATGAGGAGGTCGGCCTCGTTGAAGGGGTTGCCCGTCCGCGACGCCGTGATCCGGTCGCGCGTCAGGATCTCGAACGGGAGCTTGAACTTCTCGTCGAGCTCGGTCTGCCACTGCTCGACGAGGCTGCCGGGGACCACGATGAGGCAACGGCGCAGGTCGCCGCGGACCATGAGCTCGCGGATGTAGAGGCCGCTCATGATGGTCTTGCCGGCCCCTGGGTCGTCGGCGAGCAGGAAGCGCAACGGCTGCCG
>JAJYGM010000432.1 GCA_021785095.1 Actinomycetes bacterium | reverse complement strand
AGCCGGACGAGGCCATCCGGGTCGCCGCCGCCTTCGAGGTCCTCGAGGCGGGGCTCGCGCGGCGACGCAGCCCCCGAGTCAGTCCCCTGACTCCTCGAACTCGATCGCGAGGGAGTTGACGCAGTAACGGAGCCCGGTCTCCGTGGGGCCGTCGGCGAAGACGTGACCGAGATGGCCACCGCAGCCGCTGCACACGATCTCGGTCCGCAGCATGCCGTGGCTGTGGTCGGGGCGCTCCTCGACGGTCCCCGCGGCGATCGCCCGGTCGAAGCTCGGCCAACCCGATCCGGAGTCGAACTTCGCGCCGGTGGAGAAGAGCGGCAGATCACAGCCGGCGCAGCGGAAGACGCCGTCCCCGTCGACGTGCAGGTACTTGCCCGACCATGCGGGCTCGGTGCCAGCCTTGCGCAGCACCTCGTACTGGTCAGGCGTGAGGCGCGCCCGCCACTCCTCGTCGCTGGGCTCGAGCTCCGGCGCAGTCATGGTTCCCTTCCGTGCCTGGTGGCAGGCCGGACGGTGCGCCCGGCGTCCCCGCACGACCTTACCGGCATCCCTGCCGGGGAGCGACGGGAAGTGCCGGCATCCCTGCGGGGGAGCGACGGGAAGGGGAGCGGCAGTGACCCGGCGCGGGAACTGCCAGGAGTAATTTCGGTCCGTGCCGACCACGCCGCCGCCCGCTCTGCGCGGTCCGGTCCCGGGCCACGTCGCCTGGGTCGCGTCGGGAGGCGGACGACCCGAGGAGGCGGCGCGCGAGGAGCGCGCGCTGGTCGCGCTCGTGGAGGCCGCGCTCGGCCTCGGCGTGGTGTGGCTCACCGTCCAGGACCCCTCGGGCGGGCGCGCGCTCCGCGAGCGGGCCGCTGAGCTGGCGCGCCGCGGCGTCGCCGTTGCCGGCCCCCTGATCGGGGGGTCCGCGGACGGGAGGGCTGCGGCCGGCGGTGCCGGAGCGTCCCGAGCCCGAACCGCCGGGCCGGGTGGCGTCGTGCCTCCGGGGGAACCCGCGCTTCGGGTCCTCCTCGCCCCGGAGGGCTCCGGGAGACAGGAGCTCGTCGCCGCGGTGCGGGAGCTGGCCGTGCGCGGGGTCGTTCCCGAGGAGGTGAGCGAGGCCTCCATCAGCAGCGCGCTCGCGGTGCCCGACGTGGACCTCCTGGTGCTGACGGGGGGTGACCGCAGGGTGCCGGACCTGCTGATCTGGCAGGTCGCCTACAGCGAGATCGTCGTGCTCCCCGACCCCTGGCCGGAGGCCCCCGGAGCGCAGCTCCACGCAGCAATCGGCGAGTACCGGCGCCGCGACCGCCGCTACGGGGGCCTGGTGGCGCCCCGGTGACGATGAAGAAGGTCGCGGCCGTCGGCTTGCTCGCACTGCTCGGCTTCGCGTGCTGGCTCGCGTCGGAGTTCGGGGCTGCCCGCGAGGGCCTCATCAGCTTGTTCGCACTCATCGTGCTCGTCGGCGGCGGCAACCTCCTGACCGGGCGTGGTGGGCACTACGGTCGCCGCGGAGCCCCGTCGGCCCGGGAGCCTGCGGCTGCCGAACCCGTCGACGGGGTCGCGCACGGCGGCGACGAGCCCGCATCGTGACGCTGCTGCGCGACTCGGGGGTGGTGCTGCGCACGTACCGCCTCGGCGAGGCGGACCGGATCGTCGTGCTGGTCACCGAGGCGCACGGCAAGGTACGCGCGGTCGCCAAGGGCGTGCGCAGGACGACGAGCAAGTGGGGTGGCCGCCTCGAGCCGCTCAGCCACGTGGCGCTGCTGTTGTGGCAGGGGCGCGGCGATCTCGCCGTCGTGAACCAGGCGGAGGTCGTCGACCACTTCCCGAGCGTGCGCCACGACCTGGAGCGGATCGCGTGCGGCCTGTCCATGCTCGAGGTCGTCGACCAGCTGGCGCTCGAGGGCCACCCGGACCCGGGTCTCTACCGGCTGATCGTGGGCGCGTTGCGGACGCTCGCCGACGTGCGGACGGACCCGGTGATGGTCGCGCCCGCGTTCTTCTTGAAGGTGCTCGCCCACGAAGGCACCGAGCCCGTCCTGTACGCTTGCGCCGCCTGCGGCAGGCCCGACGGTGAGGTCGACCTGGTCGCGTTCGACGCCACGGAAGGCGGCACGTTGTGCCGGGGGTGCCGGCGTGGCAGGGCGGTGAGCCGCGATGCGCTCGACGTCGTGCGCGCCGTGCTCGGCGGGTCGCTCGGGCGAGTCCTCTCGGCCCCCCGTCCCCCCTGTGCCGACGAGGTCGCTCGGCTCGCCACCGAGGCTGTGGAGGCGCACATCGACCGCCGGCTCCGCTCGGTGCACGCGACGGCGGAGCTCACGTGGTGACCGGGGAGCTCGGGGTCTACGTCCACGTGCCGTTCTGCCGGCACCGGTGCGACTACTGCGCGTTCGCCACGTACACCGACCGCGACCGGCTCATGGAGCCCTACGTCGCCGCATGCGTGGCCGACGTGCAGCACGCGGTGAAGGAAGGAGAGCTCTGCGAAGCGACGAGCGTCTTCTTCGGAGGAGGCACGCCCTCACGCCTCCCCGTTGCGTGGCTCGCCCGGATCCTCGACGCCATCCCGCGTGCGAAGGACGCCGAGGTGACGGTCGAGTGCAACCCGGAAGACGCGTCCGAAGAGAGGCTCTGCGCCTACCGCGCGGCGGGCGTCACGAGGATGTCCTTCGGCGTTCAGTCGACTGCGACCCACGTGCTGGCATCGCTCGGCCGCCGCCACGACCCCGGGTCGGTGCCCCTCGCCGTCGAGGCTGCGTCGTCCGCAGGGTTCGCAGAGGTGAACGTCGACCTCATCTACGGCGCGGCGAGCGAGACCGACGACGACTGGGCGCGGACGGTCGACGACGTCCTGACGCTGCCGCACCCGCCGTCTCACCTCAGCGCGTACGCGCTCACGATCGAGCCGGGGACCCCGCTCGCCCGAGACCCCGATCGCCATCCGGACGACGACGTGCAGGCGTCGCGCTACGTGCTCGCGGACGCCCGGCTGTCCGCCGCGGGCTACGGATGGGAGGAGGTCTCGAACTGGGCGCTGCCAGGTCACGGATGCCGGCACAACCAGCTGTACTGGCGGCAGGGCGACTACCTCGGGATCGGGTCGGCGGCGCACTCGCACCGGGGGGGTGACGACGGTGGGAGGCGGTGGTGGAACGTCCGCACGCCCGATCGCTACGTGGCCGCCGTCGAGGCGGGGCGGGCTCCTGTGGCGGGGGAAGAGCGCGTGGAGGGGGAACGGTACGAGCTCGAGCGGCTGATGCTGTCGCTGCGCACTCCCGCAGGCGTGCCGGAGTCCGCCCTGCCCGATGCGGATCGATTGGACGGCCTCGTCGTGCGCCGGAACGGAAGGGCCGTCCTCACCGTGCGCGGTCGGCTGATGGCGAACGCCGTCTCGGCGATGCTCGTCGCGTAGAGCCGGGAAAGCCGGGCGGCGGCCGTGGCAGGGAGGGAGGGCCGGGCGGCGGCCGTGGCGGGAGCGGGGGTCTCGGACCGGTATCCTGCCGTCCCATGACGGCGGAGCCCGAGGTCCCCGAACCGGGTGCGCACGAGGACCCAGGCTCCGAGGACGACCCAGCTCTCATGGAGAAGGTCGTGAGCCTCTGCAAGCGCCGGGGCTTCATCTTCCAGTCCGCCGAGATCTACGGCGGCTTCCGCTCGACCTACGACTACGGGCCGCTCGGCGTGAACATGCTGCGCAACGTGAAGAACGCCTGGTGGCGCTCGATGGTCCAGCTGCGCGACGACGTCGTCGGCATCGACGCGGCGATCCTCTCGCC
>JAJYGM010000764.1 GCA_021785095.1 Actinomycetes bacterium | reverse complement strand
GCTCCCTCCGGTCGAGGACTTCCTACCCGGGGTCGACGTCGTCGCAGAGCTCGAAGACGGCCTGCGGCCCGCCGGCGCGCCGGGAGCCCAAGGGGCCGGCGGCCCCGATGGCACCGGGGACTGACCACCAGGCGGCGAGCCCGCCGCCCGAGGGCGACCGGCTCCAGAAGGTGCTCGCACGCGCCGGCGTGGGCAGCCGGCGGGTCTGCGACGACCTGGTCGCCTCGGGTCGGGTCACCGTGAACGGCGCCCGGGCGGTGGCCGGTCAGCGCGTCGACCCCCGCCACGACCTGGTGTCCGTCGACGGGGTCCCCGTCCCGGTCGCCCCGGGCCTCGTCTACTACCTCTTGAACAAGCCGGCCGGGGTCGTGACGACCGCGTCGGACCCGGCGAACCGCCGGACCGTGCTCGACCTCGTGCCGGCCGCACCGCGGGTCTTCCCGGTCGGACGGCTGGACTACGACACCGAGGGCCTGATCGTCCTCACCAACGACGGCGAGCTCGCCCACCGGCTCGCCCACCCCTCTCACGGAGTCGCCAAGGAGTACCTGGCCGAGGTGGAGGGCACGCCAGGGCCCGGAGACCTGCGGAGGTTGCGGGAGGGGGTCGAGCTGGACGACGGCCGGACGGCGCCTGCAGAGGTGGGTCAGGTGGCGCCCTGCGCGTTGCGCATCGTGGTCCACGAGGGTCGCAACCGTCAGGTGCGGCGGATGCTGGAGGCGGTCGGCCATCCTGCCCGTCGGCTCGTGCGCACCCGGATCGGCCCGGTCTCCGACACTTCGCTCCGGCCAGGGCGGTGGCGGCCGCTGCGCAGCGAGGAGGTCGCCGCCCTCTACGCCGCGAGCGCACAGGGGTCCGAGACCACCCGGCACCGGCTCCGCGCGGCGGCGCACGCCGGGACGGCTCCCAGGAGAACGGGAGGCGGCCGGTAGCATTCGGCCCCATGTCAGGGTCCGTGCGTGCGCTGCGAGGCGCGACCGTCGTCGCCGAGGACACGAAGGCGCAGATCACCGAGCGGGTGCAGGAGCTGCTCACCGAGTTGCTGGCCCGCAACGCCCTCACGCTCGAGGACGTGATCAGCGTGATCTTCACCGCGACGCCCGACCTCGTGTCGATGTTCCCCGCTGCCGCGGCGCGCGGGATCGGCTTCGGGACCGTCCCGCTCCTGTGCGCGTCGGAGATCCCGGTGCCCGGCGCGATGCCCCGGGTCGTCCGGGTGCTCGTGCACGTGACGACCGAGCGCGCGCCCGCCGACCTCCGCCACGTCTACCTGCACGGCGCGCAGGTGCTGCGTGATGACCTCCCGGTCTGAGCAGGCAGGGCCGGCAGGTCCCTCCGGCCCCGGCCCCTCCGGCCCCTCGGGGCGCCCGCGACGGGCGCTCGTCGTCGGGACCGGGTTGATCGGGGGGTCGGTCGGGCTCGCGCTGGCGGCCCAGGGCTGGGAGGTGCGCGGCCGCGACGTCGACCCCGCCCGGAGCGAGGCGGCCCTCGCCCGGGGAGCGCTGCACGAGGTGGGGGACGACCCGGACGCAGAGATCGCGTTCGTGGCGACGCCCTCCTCTGCGGTCGCGGGCGTGGCCCGTGCGCTCCTGGACGACCCGTCGCGGCGTCCCGACCTGGTGGTGACCGACGTGAGCGGGGTGAAGGCGGCGGTGGTCGCTGCGGTGTCGCATCCCCGCTTCGTGGGCGGCCACCCGATGGCAGGCTCCGAGCAGGTGGGTCTGGCCGGCGCCGATCCGGGGCTCTTCACCGGTGCGCTGTGGGTCCTCACCCCGACGCCGGGCACGGACCTCGCCGCGTTCTCCACGGTGCGCGGCGTCGTCTCGTCGCTCGGCGCCGACGTGGTCGCGCTGAGCCCCTCTGACCACGACCGCCTGGTCGCGGTGGTCTCCCATGTCCCGCACCTCGTCGCGGCGACCCTGATGAACGCGGCGGCGGACGGTGCCGCGCACGACGCGGTCCTGCTGCGGCTCGCCGCGGGAGGGTTCCGGGACATGACGCGCGTCGCCGCCGGGCACCCGGGGATCTGGCCCGACGTGTGCGCGGCCAACGCCGAGGCGATCACGGCGTCGCTCGACCGGGTGATCGAGGACCTGGCGGAGATCCGCGACCGCGTGCGGGAGGCAGACCGCCAGGGCGTCTTGGAGCTGCTCGAGCGCGCCAGCCGGGCGCGCCGGCACCTCCCGGCCCGCGGGGCGAGGCCCGACCAGCTGACGGAGGTCCGGGTGCCGGTGCCCGACAAGGAGGGCGTGCTCGCAGAGCTCACGAGCGTGGCGGGGGACCTCGGAGTGAACATCTACGACATCGAGATCGCCCACTCCCCGGAGGGCCCGCGTGGCGTGCTGCTGCTCGTGGTCGACGCGGGCGACGCCGTGAAGCTCCAGGACGCGGTGGCAGCCCGCGGCTACCGCGCGACGGCGCAGGCGATCTCGTGAGCGGGCCGGAGGGACCGCCGGCGATGCCGGTCACCGTGATGGTCGCCGGCGGCGCGCCGCTCGGGGGCGAGCTGCGGGTGCCCGGGGACAAGTCGATCTCGCACCGCGCGCTGTGCATCGGTGCCCTCGGGGAGGGCACGTCGGTCGTGCGTGGACTCTCCGACGGCGACGACGTGCGGCGGACCCGGGACGCGCTCGCCGCGCTCGGAGCAGAGGTGCACGACGACGGCGACGTCGTGACGGTCAGCGGGGGCCGCGGCGTGCTGCACGCCCCCGGCGCACCGCTCGACTGCGGGAACTCGGGGACCGGCATGCGCCTCCTCGCGGGCCTCGTGGCCGGGCTGGACGGAGAGACCGTGCTCGTGGGCGACGCGTCGCTGTCGTCGCGCCCGATGGACCGCGTCGCCGCGCCGCTCTCCGCCATGGGCGCCACGGTGACCGGTCGCGGGCCGCGCTGCTTCCCGCCCCTCACGGTGAAGGGAGGCGGGCTCCAAGGGGTCGAGTGGACCCCCGAGGTGGCGAGCGCGCAGGTGAAGTCGGCGGTCCTCCTGGCAGGGCTCAGCGCCAGCGGGGTGACCGTCGTCCACGAGCCGGTGCGCACGCGCACGCACACCGAGGAGCTCCTCGAATCCGCGGGAGCAGACATCGAGGTGGTCGACGACGGGGTGGGCCGCACCGTGCGCGTGCGCGCGTCGCCGCTCGAGCCGCTCGACCTGATCGTGCCGGGCGACCCGTCGCAGGCCGCGTTCTGGGTCGTGGCGGGCTGCATCGTGCCGGAGAGCGCGATCCGGGTGCGCGCGATCTACGCGGGGGCGACCCGGACGGGCTTCCTCGGCGTGCTCGTGCGCATGGGCGCGTCCGTGGACGTCGTCACCAGGCTTCGAGACGGCGGCTCGTGCGCGGACGTGGCCGCGCGTTCGGCGCCCCTCAGCGGCACGGTCGTCCACGCGTCGGAGATCCCGTCGCTGGACGAGGTGCCGGCCCTCGCCCTCGCCGCGGCGTCCGCCGAGGGGACGACGCGCTTCGTCGGCATGGGTGAGCTGCGGGTGAAGGAGAGCGACCGGCTCGAGGGCACCGCGCGGCTCGTCGAAGCGATGGGCGCCGCGGCACGGGTCGAGGGTGACGACCTCGTGATCGAAGGCGTGCGCCCCGGCGGGCTCCGGCACTTCCGCTTCGACAGCGGGGGAGACCATCGGATGGCGATGGCGGCCGCGGTCGCCGCGCTCGCCGCCGGTCCGGGGGAGAGCCGGATCGACGGGTTCTCCGGCGTCGCCACCAGCTATCCGGCGTTCCTCCAGCACCTGCGCCACCTCGGCGGCGTGACGCGCGTGCTGCTG
>JAJYGM010000063.1 GCA_021785095.1 Actinomycetes bacterium | reverse complement strand
GCGGCGGTGGCGGAGCTGACCGGCGGCGCAGGCGCCCAGGTGGTGATCGAAGCGGTGGGCACGGGCCCGACGGTCGATCTCGCGGTCGAGCTTGCCGGGCTCGGCGCCACGGTGGTGGTCTTCGGGACCGTCGTCGGTGGACGCCACGCGCTCGACTTCTACGAGCTGTACCGCAAGGAGCTTCGCCTCTTGAACCCCCGGGCAGCCCGCGGGCGCGACTACGACGACGCGGTCGCGCTGGTCGCGTCCGGGCAAGTGTCCGGGCGTTCGCTGGTCAGCGAGCGGCTCCCGCTGTCGAAGGCGCCCGAGGTGCTGGCCGGTTGGCATGGCGGCTCGGGCCGCCTGAAGGTGGTCTTCGAACCGTGACGTTGCGCGAGCAGCACGAGAAGGAGGAGTGATGGACGGGTTCAAGGTCGTGCTCACCGACCAGGTCTTCCCGGACACCGCCATCGAGGAGGAGATCTTCGCGGCGGCCGGTGGCACGTTGGAGGTGGCGAGCGGCGAACGCGAGGCGGTGCTCGCGGCGGCGGCCGACGCCGACGCGGTCCTCACGACGTACTTCCCGCTCGCTCGTGCGGACATCGAGCGTCTCGGTCGCTGCCGGATCATCGCCCGATACGGGATCGGGGTGGACAACGTCGACGTCGCCGCCGCACTCGAGCGCGGCATCGTCGTCACCAACGTGCCCGACTACTGCGTGGAGGAGGTCGGCACCCACGCGCTCGCGATGGTGCTCGCGCTCCTCAGGCGCCTGCCGGCCGGCCACGCCCAGGTCCTCGCCGGGGGATGGGGTGTCGCAGGCCTTCGACCGATGCTCCGCCCCTCGGAGGTCACGCTCGGTCTCGTCGGCTACGGCCGGATCGCCCGGCATCTGGCGAGCGGCGCCGCCGCGCTCGGGATGCGCATCGTCGCCCACGACCCGTACCTCCAAGGGCCGCCGCCCGAAGGGGTGGAGCTCGTCGACCTCCCGGCGTTGCTGCGCCGAAGCGACGTCGTGTCGCTGCACTGCCCGCTCACCGAGACGACCCGGGGGCTGATCGGGGCCGAGCAGCTGGCGATGATGCAGCCGCACGCCATCTTGGTCAACACCTCGCGCGGACCGCTCGTACGCCTCGGCGACCTCGTCGCCGCGCTCAGCGAAGGCCGCATCGGCGGGGCGGGGCTCGACGTGTTCGAGGTCGAGCCGCCCGACGTCGCGCTGCTGCAGGGGGTGCCCGGCCTTCTCGCCACCCCGCACGTCGGGTACTACTCCGAAGCGGCCATCCACGAGTCGCAGCGGAAGGCGGCGACCCAGATCGTGAAGCAGCTGGCGGGCGAGCCCGTCGACTATCCGGTCCGGCCCCTTCCCTGAGCCTGGCCGCGGCGACGACCCTGCCCTGCGACGACGGTGCTCGTGGGCGCGGCTGAGCTCGTGGGCGCGGCTGAGCTCGGCCCCGAGCCGATCGCGCTCGACGACGCGTCGGTGAGCACCGCGAGCGTCGGCGCGAAGGCTGCCAGGCTGGCGGACGCCCGCCGGCGAGGTCTGCCCGTCCTGCCCGGCTTCGTGGTCCCGGCCGGTCCCGGCCGCTCGATGGTGGCCTCGCTACTGCCTGAGGTCGCGTCGCGCGGGCCGCACGCGGCGTCCCTCACGCTGATGGAGAAGGTGGCGGCGCTCGTGGACCTGTCGTCAGCCCTGCGTTGGGCTGCGCGCCTCGGACCGTCGCTCGTGGCCCGCTCAAGCTCCTACGTGGAGGACGATCCGGTGTGGTCGGGCGCCTTCTCGTCGTACCTGGACGTCGGACCGGGCGAGCTGGCCGTCGCGGTGGCGGGGTGCTGGGCCTCCACCCTCACGCCGGCAGTGCTCGCGCTGTGCGAGCGGACGGGGTCGGCGCCGCCCGACGTGTGCCCGGCCGTCCTCGTCCAGCCGATGGTCGATCCGCAGGCGTCGGGAACCGCCACCTTCGCACCCGGCCCCGAGGGAGCAGACTCGCCGGTCGAGATCGTTGCGGTGTGGGGCCCTCCGGCGCCGCTCATGGCGGGGTGGAGCGAGGGCTGGCGTGCGACCGTCGCCGGCGAGCAGGTGTCGGGACCGGCGGTGGGGGACGCGGCGGCCGCCCGCAACCGGCGCCCGGACCGTCCGATGCCTCCGGAGTGGCTCCGTGCCGTCGCAGAGCTGGCACGCCGCGCGTGCGCCGGAGATCCGGCTGCGATCGAGTGGGCTGTGGTCGACGGGAGCCCGGTGCTCCTTCAAGCGCGCCCCGCCGTGATCGATCGCTCAGGCGCCGGCGTCGCGCGGCCGGGCGACGTGCGGCCGGGCGACGTGCGGCCGGGCGACGTTAAGCCGGGCGACGTGCGGCCGGGCGTCGCGTCGGGGAGCGACGCGTCGGGGAGCGTCGCGTCGGGGAGCGACGCGTCGGGGAGGGAGGTCGACGACGCCTCGGTCCGCGTCCCGGGCGCCGTCACCGTCGCTCGGGACGCTATCCGTTACGGCGGCCCTCTCGGCGACCGGCTCGTGCTGCCGTGGCTGCTCGGCATGGGCTCTGCCGCGGCACGCGCCCCAGAAGCCACCACCAAGGCCGCGGAGCACGCCGAGGAGCAGGCCGCAGACCGCGCCACGGAGCACGCCGGGCTCGAGCCCCAGGCTCGAGGCGGACTCGCTCCGCCGGACGCGCTCCAAGCGGCCGTCCGTGACGCTCGAGCCTTGGTCGCCACCGCAGTGGGCGCCGAGGACGCCGAAGCGGACGCGGCGGCGTCGCAGATTCTCGAGCGAGTGGCAGCGGGGGCGCTCGAGGTGCTCGGCGAGTTGCGCCCCGTCGACGCGCGCGCGGCGGCCGACGTCCTCTCGAGACTGGCAGAGATCGGCGAGATCCTCGTCGCCAGCGGCGCCCTCGCACATCCCGAGCAGCTCTGGAGCCTCTCGGTGGAGGAGGCCGGCGAGCTCCTCGCCCGGCCCGTCGTCGGCGACTGGCATCGGCACCGGCACCGCACGCTGCGGTGGCAGGCGCTGGTCCAGCGGGTGATCGACGTCTACGGTGAGCGATTCTTCGGCGAGGGCGTCGCCCCGGGGACGGCCGCCGGCACGGCTCGCCGGCTCTCTGCGGCACGAGACCTCCGGCGCGTGGTGCCCGGCGACGTGGTGGTGCTCCACCGGCCGACCCCGCAGCTCGCCCCGGCGCTGTGGGTCGCCGCCGGGCTCGTGGCCGAGTCGGGGAGCGGCGCCGCCCACCTGATCGAGGTCGCTCGCTCGCTGCGCGTGCCCGCCGTCGTCGGCGTCGGCTCGTTGGCGGTCGAGGGCGAGGACCTGGTGCACGTCGACGGCGACGCGGGCGAGATCACCCTGCTCCGGCACCAGGGCGATGTTCCCGCCGGGTTCAGAGGTCCACGACGGGCAGGAGCACCGACGAAGGGAACCGCCCACCGGTGAGCAGGTCGACGGTCACGCCCGCGGTCTCGCGGCGGTCGTCCGGGTCGTCGTGGCGGAACGGCCCCGATCCGTGGAAGGGTCCGACGGCATCGGGGCGCGCGAAGTCCGAGCCCCCGACGCTGAGCGCGAGCCGGGAGCCGGGAGGAAGCCGCACGCACGTGGGCCACAGCTCGATCTCGGCCTCGTAGGCTGCTCCGGGTCGCAGCGGCACCCGCGTGCGGTGGGTGTGCCATGGCCGCCAGGGCAGTGAGCGTCTCGGATCCTGCTCGCGCTGGGACAGCCGCAGCCACCCCTGGGACAGCGGCGCGCGAGGGTCGTTGGCCCCTCTGAAGTCGACCTCGGTGCCGTCGGGACGCAGCGCACGCAGGGTGCAG
>JAJYGM010000384.1 GCA_021785095.1 Actinomycetes bacterium | reverse complement strand
GACGTACGTCACGAGAACCGTCGGCTCCACGCCGCAGATCGGGCAGTCGTCCCCGAGCGGGCGGCCGACGTTGCGCGCGGCACGCATCAGCTCCGGGTGGGCGTCGCGTACGTCCTCGGCGCCGATCCTGCCCCGGCGGAACTCCCGGATCACCGCGTCGCGCACGAGCCGGTAGTCGACACGGGCCTCGTGCACGGGCTCCTCGACACGCCGGGAGGCGCCCGGGCCCGAACGCAAGGTCACCCCCAGAGGCTACCCCCGCCCCAGGCGGCTCCGGCCGGACCTCGGACCTGCACCCCGCCCCAGGCGGCCCCGGCCGCACCTCGGACCTGCACCCCGCCCCAGGCGGCCCCGGCCGCCCGGACGGCCCCCCCCGCCGACAGGCGCGCGCTTCGCTATATCGCCTCGATATAGCGATAGAGTCACTGCCGAATATGTTGGACCTGGCAATCCTCGGGCTGCTCGAAGAGCGCGGCGACCTGCACGGCTACGAGATCCGGCGACAGCTGCGGGGCGGGCTCGGGCTTCTGGCGAACGTCTCGTTCGGCTCCCTCTACCCTGCGCTGGCGAGGCTCGAGGCCGCGGGCGCCGTCGAGGCCGTCGAGGCCGTCGCGGCCCCCGGCGCTCCGGAGGCCTCGCTCGAGCCGGTCCCGCCGACCGGCTCGCTCTCCGGAGAGCTGGCGGTGCTCCGCGCACGGCGGCACGCCACGAAGCGCCCGCGGGGACGCCGCTCGCGCAAGGTCTACCGCATCACCGACCCGGGCCGGGCGCTCTTCGCGGACCTCCTCGCGGGGCCGGGCGCGGTCGACGACCAGCGGAGCTTCGGGCTCCGTCTCGCCTTCGCTCGGCACATGCCGTCTCCCGCGCGCATCGCGCTGCGATCTCGTCGCAGGAGCCAGCTCGCCGAGCGACTCGCCGAGGTCCGCGCCGCGGGTGACGACCGCACGCTCGACGTCTACGCGCGCTCGGTCGTCGAGCACGCGGCAGACGCGCTCGTGAACGACGTCCGGTGGCTCGACCGCCTGCTCGAGGCGGAGCGGGCGGCGGGCGCCGCCGCTCACGCGACCAGCCACGTCGCCGGATGACGGGGCCCGCGCTTGCGACCTCGAATCACCTCGGCACTCAGCACTGAGAAGGAAGAACAGGGAGGAGACGACCGATGAGCAGCGTCCGAGTCGCCATCGCCGGCGTGGGCAACTGCGCCAGCTCGCTCGTGCAGGGCATCGCGTACTACCGGGACGCCGCGGAAGACGACCTGGTCCCCGGGCTCATGCACGTCGTGCTCGGCGGCTACCACGTCCGGGATCTGGTGCCGGTCGTCGCGTTCGACGTCGATGCGTCGAAGGTGGGCATGGACCTCGGAAAGGCGATCTTCACGGGGCAGAACAACACGATGCGCTTCGCGGAGGTCGGCGATCTCGGCGTGACCGTCCAGCGCGGCCCGACCCTCGACGGCCTCGGTCGCTACTACCGCGAGGTGGTCGAAGAATCGCCCGCGCGGCCCGTCGACGTCGCGGCGGCTCTACGCGAGGCGGAGGCCGACGTGCTGGTTGCGTACCTGCCGGTCGGGTCGGAGCAGGCGCAGACGCACTACGCGCAAGCCTGTCTCGATGCGAAGGTCGCTTTCGTGAACGCGATCCCCGTGTTCATCGCGTCTGACCCCACCTGGGCGCGCCGCTTCTCTGCGGCAGGCGTGCCCGTCGTGGGAGACGACATCAAGAGCCAGGTCGGTTCCACCATCGTTCACCGGGTGCTCACGCGGCTCTTCGAGGACCGGGGGCTCGTGCTCGACCGCACGTACCAGCTGAACGTGGGAGGGAACATGGACTTCCGGAACATGCTCGAGCGGGACCGTCTCGAGTCGAAGAGGGTGTCGAAGACCCAGGCCGTCACGAGCCAGATCGAGCACACCGTGCTCCCTGCCGACGACGTCCACATCGGGCCCTCAGACCACGTGCCGTGGCTCGCGGACCGCAAGTGGGCGTACATCCGAATGGAGGGCCGGAACTTCGGCGACGTCCCGCTGAACCTGGAGCTCAAGCTCGAGGTCTGGGACTCGCCGAACTCCGCCGGCGTGATCATCGACGCCGTGCGCTGCGCCAAGCTCGCCCTCGACCGGGGCATCGGCGGCCCGCTCGTCGGCCCCTCGTCCTACTTCATGAAGTCGCCGCCGGTCCAGTACCACGATGACGATGCCCGGAAACTGGTCGAGGCGTTCGCCGCGGGCGATCCCGGCCCCCGTTGGCCGGCGGACTGACCCGAGACCTCAGACCCTGCTGCCCCGGTCGGCCCACCACCGGTCGAGCCGGTGACCGGCCTCCTCCTCTCCGAGCGGACCCTCGTCGAGCCTGAGCTCCAACAGGTACGCGAGCGCCTCGCCGACGACTGGGCCAGGCGGGACCCCGAGGCGTGCCATCACCTGTGTCCCGTTCAGGTCCGGCCGGATCGCGTCGAGCTCTTCCTTCTTGCGCAGCTCCGCCATCCGGCGCTCGAGCTCGTCCATGCGGCGGGACAGTGCACGCGCCTTTGCCTCGTTGCGCGTCGTGCAGTCGGCGCGCGTGAGCTCGTTGAGGCGACCCAGTAGCACACCCGCGTCACGCACGTAGCGACGGACGGCGCGGTCGCTCCACCCAAGCCGGTAGGTGTGGAAGCGGAGGTGCAGCTCGACGAGCTCAGCCACCAGGTCGGCGAGGTCCTTCGGATAGCGCAGCGCCTCCATGCGCTGGCGGGTCATCCGCGCCCCCACGACGTCGTGATGATGAAACGTGACGCCCTCGGGACCGATCGCTCTGGTGCGCGGCTTACCCACGTCGTGGAAGAGCGCCGCGAGCCGGAGCGGAAGATCCGGGGACGTCTTGTCGACGACGGCGAGGGTATGGGCGAGCACGTCCTTGTGGCGGTGGACCGGGTCCTGCTCGAGGCGGAGGGCTGGTAGCTCCGGCAGGAACTCGTCCGCGAGACCGGTCTCCACCGCGAAGCGCAGCGCCCGGGACGGCGCGGGAGCGGGAAGGACGAGGATCTTGTCGAGCTCGTCGCGAATGCGCTCGGCCGACACGATCGAGAGTCGGTGACGGCCCTTCTCCACCGCGGCCACCAGCGCGACGTCGGGCACCAGCTCGTATGCGGCCGCGAAGCGGGCGGCGCGCAGCATGCGCAACGGATCGTCACCGAAGGAGACCTCGGGGTCGAGAGGAGTCCGCAGCCGGCGGGCGGCGAGGTCTGCGAGCCCGTCGAACGGGTCGACCAGCCGGAGATCCGGCAGCTCCAGCGCCATCGCGTTCACGGTGAAGTCTCGCCGCGAGAGGTCGGTCTCGACGTCGTCGCCGAAGCGGACTTCGGGCTTGCGCGAATCCGGGCGGTACACCTCAGCCCGGTGGGTGGTGATCTCGTAGGTCCTCCCCCCCGCCGAACACCCGATGGTTCCGAACCGCTTGCCCTGAGTCCACACGGCGTCCGCCCAACCCCGCACGACGCGTTCGATCACGTCGGGGCGGGCGTCGGTCGTGAGGTCGTAGTCGCTCTTGGCACCGGCGCCCTCCCCGGTGTGGGTGTCACCGGCATCGGCGCCCCCGGTCACGGGCGCGCTCGGCGGATGCCGCTCGACGAGCGCATCGCGCACCGAGCCACCCACGAGGTAGATGCGATGGCCCTTGTTGCGGAACCGTTCGGCCAACGACGAAGTGGCGTCGACGAGCGAGCGGAACCGCTCGGGAACGGTGGGCGACTGCACCGGCCCACCGTACTGCCGGGCTGCGCCATCCCATCGCTGCCTGGGCCGCTGCCGGGCCGCTGC